>JANMVA010000389.1:0-5305 GCA_031392195.1 Saprospiraceae bacterium
CCGGCAACCCTGACGAAACAATCAATCTTGAAAACGGGCGATCCGGACATTGCGTTGAGGTATGCGCTTACATACCAGAAACCTATCGCTATGGGCATAACGTTGTCGGTGGCCTTGCCTTTGGGGTATAATGAAAATGAAGCCCTGCTGACAGGCTATGGCAGCTTCAGTGAAATGCTGAGATTGGATGTCTCAAGTTCATTTAATGCCCTCTCCTGGATCAGCATTTATTCGGCTTTCAATCAACGAAGCCAGGGTTATGCAGACGAATTTCAATATGGAGTTGAAGGAGGTCTGACAACAACAAATAAGAAATTAACTTTCATTGCCAGGATAGCGGGTGTGAAGGCGCTTGGTGATGATAAAGATGCAGATCATGTCAATCCACAAAGCCTTTTTTCGAATTTTAAAGAGTATCTCAGTATTTCACCGGAGGTCATTTACCATGTCGATGCAAGGTGGGGTGTGACTTTGGGTGCCAGCTTTGCTGTGACAGGAAAAAATATTTTTGCCAATCCGGCTTTCACCGTTGGGGTTTTCAATCGTTTTCAAAAAAACAAAGAAATCCCGGGTAACAAGCCTGCCGGTCAGGACTGACCCAAGGCAATTTGATTGTCAGAATTACCCTTTGGAGACTAAAAAAACCGTGCTGGAAATTTAAAAATCAGACTTATTAGAATTCTCTCATAAGTTTCTTAATATTGTCTTGATTACTCTTTACAATTTATTATTCCCGTTGAATGTAGGTTTGGATTCACTTTTCCCATGAAGTATCCTGAGCATCAAAAGAGGCACCAGAATGAGAGGTCTACAATTATAATCCCGAACTGAACACCTGAAAATACTTGTATAATATATGCAAGTAAGTTGTAATGCTTTGAAACCAATTAAGCTGCATAAAGTGCAGCCTGCCTTTTAAAATTCAATTAATCAATCTAACAAACCAACTTTTATGAACAGACATTTACTTATTCCATTGCGATGTTTGTTAAGTATCAGCTTTATCATGTTGCTATTCGGCTTTGCCGGTGCTCAACAGATGGTAACAGGTACTTTGACAGACGCTAGCT
This sequence comes from Saprospiraceae bacterium, assembly GCA_031392195.1. Taxonomy (GTDB): domain Bacteria; phylum Bacteroidota; class Bacteroidia; order Chitinophagales; family Saprospiraceae; genus Opimibacter. The sequence goes on from JANMVA010000389.1 coordinate 1,071, forward strand.
CTGGTGAGCCTTTGGTGGGCGCCAACGTGGTGATCAAAGGAACATCAACAGGTACAGTTGCTGATTTAAACGGTAACTACTCTATTATGGCCAGTCCGGGTGATGTCCTGGTGGTCACGTATACCGGTTATACTTCTATGGAAGTTCCGGTGGGCTCAGGAACAGTTTACAGCGCTTCGCTTGCTCCTGGCGAGTTATTTGAAGAAGTTGTCGTTATTGGCTATGGCTCAGTGCGAAAAGCAGACCTCACAGGGTCAGTCGTTGCTGTCGGAGAGGATGATTTCAATAGGGGAACTTATACTTCTCCCGAACAATTGATTCAGGGTCAGGCAGCTGGCATCCAGGTGATCAATAACAGTGGTCAACCCGGAGGTCTCACTACAGTAAGGATCAGGGGAAATTCGTCGATCCGAACCGGAAATCAACCACTTTATGTGGTGGATGGAGTCCAGTTGACCGGAAACTCCTCGAAACCCGGAGGCTTACCAAGTGATCTTGGTAATTCTCCTGATGTGAATCCACTGAGCTATCTCAACGCTAATGATATAGAGTCAATGCAAATTCTGAAGGACGCTTCAGCTACAGCTATCTATGGATCCAGAGGAGCTAATGGTGTCATCATGATCACTACAAAAAAAGGCCGCAAAGGATCTCCCACGATCGATTTCAATAATTCTGTGGGATTTAGCTCAATAATGAATAAATATGAAGTGCTCGATGGTGATCAATACCGGGCAGCTTTAACAGAGTATGGTTTGACCAGTGGTGATTTCGGCGATAATGTAGACGCTTTTGGTGAAATCCTGCAAACCGGTATGACTAACAATCATTCCCTCGCAGTTAATGGTGGAAATGCGGACGGTTCTTATAGGATCTCTTTAGGTTATCTCAATCAGGAAGGGATCGTAAAAGAAAATGAACTTCGAAGGCTGAGTGCCAATATTTCAGGTGGATTTAAATTCCTTGAAAACAAACGGCTTGGAATCGATTTTAATGTAATCACTTCTCAGACAAGGGATAATGGCCCGGCCATCTCAACAAATGCCGGATTCAGAGGAAGCCTGATAGGCAATGCCTTGCAATGGAATCCAACCCATCGATTATACAATGAAGACGGATCTGTTGTTATTATTCCGGAGTTTGGAGATTTCACAAATCCCGTAGGTCTGCTAGAAGCTTATGAAGATGTTAGTAATACAGTTGACATCATTGCCAGTGTTACACCTTCGTACAAGCTGACAGATGATCTGACATACAGATTGTCTTACAGCATCACACATGGTAATGGTAATAGAAGAGCGCAGGTTGCCAGATGGATTAATATGATTGGTGTTTATAACAGAGGATTAGCCGGCATTTTTGAAGAAAATAATACCAACCAGATTTTAGCCCATACATTAAACTGGGATACGGATCTAACTGACGGTTTGAATTTAAATGCTGTAGTAGGATTTGAGTATCAACAATTAAATGAACGCGGATCCCAGGTCTGGGCACAGGATTTTATTGTAGATGATATTGACTACACATCTATACTTCAAAATTCTACAACCAATAGCCGGTTTGTCTCTTCTTACAATAATCCCACTTCAGAATTGCAATCATATTTCCTGAGGACCAACTTCAATCTGAGGGATAAATATTTGTTTACCGTTACTGTAAGGTCTGATGGCTCAAGCAAATTTGGAGAAAACAATAAATATGCCTTCTTCCCTGCTGTTGGAGCTGCCTGGAATTTACATACAGAAAATTTTATGGCTGGAGGTGCTTTTGATCAGTTGAAGCTGAGAGTAGGATGGGGCCAAACAGGTAATTCAGAATTCCCGAGCGGAGCTTCTCAGGAAAGATACCGGTTCGACCAGCAAACTATCCGCCTTGAAAATGTGGCCAATCCGGATCTTAAATGGGAAACATCTACCACATTTAATATTGGTCTTGACTTTGGGATTCTGGATCAGAAGCTTACCGGATCTATTGAATATTATAACAAGAACACGGAGGACTTGCTTGTCCAATTTCCTACCATTCAACCGGCTCCTGCAGGTTTTTATTGGATCAACCTTGCCGGAAACGTGATAAACTCAGGAGTAGAATTGGCACTTAATTTAAGAGCTATTGATAACGAAAACCTGAAATGGGAAATCGGAGGAAATGTTTCGTTCCTCAATAATGTTGTTGAGAATTATACGGGCCCCAACTTACCATATGGACAACTTTTTGGACAAGGTAGCTCAGGTGCCACAAGCATGCGCCTCGAAAATGGTCAGCCCCTTCACGCATTCTACCTGAGAGAATTTACAGGCCTGGATGATAACGGTCAAAGTGTCTATGCTGAAGATGGAACTCTAAAGTTCCTGGGTGATGCGAATTCAGATCTTATTCTTGGAATTGGTACTTCCCTTGGAATTGGAAAATTAAATTTCAATCTGAATTTCCATGGCGCTATGGGGCACCAGATTTATAACAATACTAAAATGTCCGTTATTGGTATTGGTAATCTTGGATCCCGGAACATTGATGCCAACTTATTGGATGGAGATCTACAGGAAGCAACTTCCAATGCGGTTACTGCTTCTTCACGCTATCTTGAGGATGGTGACTACGTGAAGCTTTCCAACGCAACATTGTCCTATGATCTTGGCCAAATTGGGAGTACCTTTAGGAATAGCAGGATTTATCTGACTGGGCAGAATTTATTGGTCTTTACGAATTATACCGGATTTGATCCTGAAGTTAATACAGTGAATGTTGCGGATAACGGTGTTCCCTCTTATGGAATAGAATATATTCCTTATCCATCTGCAAGGACTATTACGATAGGCTTTAATTTTTCATTTTAAATAAATTAAATCATTCATACAATGAAATCATATAAATATTTATTCTTAATCGGTTTTGCCTTTACACTGGCTTGCACAGATTTGGATGAGGAATTAAAACATGACCTCAACAGAGAAGCTGCAGAAGCCTATTTAAATGCAAATACAGATGTAGATGTAGTGCTGAAAGCTGCCTATGATGGCCTTCGTGGTCCATATATGGACCAGGCTCTTTTCTGGGCTGCCCAACAACATACATCAGACGAAACGTTAGGCCCTACAAGAGGACCAGACTGGGACGATAATGGTGTCTGGCGCGTATTGCATACCCACTCATGGACATCTGACCATGCATTCCTGGCTAATACATTTAATGGATTACTCCAGGTAGTTTTTACTACAACCAATATCTTGTCCTTTAACACCACTCCGCAGCAACAAGCAGAATCACGTTTTATCAGGGCATTCGTGATGTTTTCAGTTGCTGACGGCTGGAATCAGGTTCCATACAGAAATCCGGGTGAAAATCTTCTCAATGCACCAAATGTTTTGAAAGGAACTGAAGCACTTGACTTTGTCATCAGTGAGCTCAATGCGATCATGAACGATCTGCCGGACGGGCCTACCCATAAGGCTAATAAAGATGCTGCAAGAGTATTGTTGATGAAAGCTTATCTGAATAAAGGAACTTTCGCTAATCGCTCAGCGCCTTCATTTGATGCGGGCGATATGGCACAAGTGATTTCCAATGCAGATGCCATTATCAATAGCGGTAAGTACAGCCTTGATAATAATTATTTTGAGAATTTTGCTCCGAATAATAATGTTGTTTCTTCAGAAAATATCTGGACAGGTGAAAACGTCGGTGGCGTCAGCAGCGGAAATGTGCGCTCTCGTTGGTTTTCAACTTTGCATTACAACCAAAATCCAAGTGGCTGGAATGGTTTTACAACATTGAGTGATTTCTATGATTCTTTTGAGGCTACTGACATAAGAAGGGGTATTGATTACCCTGGCATGACTGACGTGTCTGGTATCAAAGCAGGATTATTATTAGGACAGCAGTATGATCAGAATGGAGTTGCACTGCAGGATCGTAAAGGAAATCCACTAGCTTTTACAGCCGCTGTTGACCCAATTGAAACAGGCAACAATCTTGAGATTACAGGAATACGGGTTATTAAATATCCTATAGATTATGCCGGTGGCGATAATGCTGACAATGATTATGTATTCTTCCGTTATGCGGATGTCCTATTGATGAAAGCAGAAGCTTTATTGCGTACAGGTAATTCTTCTGGCGCTTTAGATATCGTCAATAACCTCCGGGCCATTCGGAATGCATCAACATTAGGTTCACTGGATGCAGACATATTACTGGCGGAAAGAGCCAGGGAATTATACTGGGAAGGCTGG
>JANMVA010000410.1:0-8807 GCA_031392195.1 Saprospiraceae bacterium
CACAATGATCATAAAGTAGCCGAGATCCGAAAATTATTGCCTGATCACTTTTCACTTTTAGGCCTGCGTGATATCCAATGGACTGACGAAATCCCAGAGCCTTTCCATACATACGCAGATAATGCCAAAGCAAAAGCATACACTGTCTTTGAACGCACTGGCTTGCCCTGTTTTGCAGACGACAGCGGGTTGGAAATAGATGCTTTGGATGGAAGACCGGGTGTGTTTTCTGCTCGTTACTCCGGACCCAATGCAAACAGCCAATTGAACATCGAAAAAGTTCTTGACGAACTTGGTCAAAATGAAAACAGAGGTGCCAGATTTCAAGCAGCAATTGCATTCATTCAATCAGATGAAACAAAAATTTTTTCAGGAACGGTAGAAGGAACGATTACAAAAACTCCTTTTGGAGATGGTGGCTTTGGATACGATCCGATTTTTATTCCTGAAGGCTTTGATCGTACGTTTGCTGAACTACCTGAAGATTTAAAGAACAGGTTCAGTCACAGGGCAGTTGCAATGGGAAAGTTTGTTGAGTATTTGGTGAGTAGAGGCGAAGGCTGAGGCGAAGGCGAAGGAATAGAATTTGTAGTGTGCGGGGCTTGCCCCCGCCTAGGGAGATTAAAAAGGTGAATGGTTATTTTGAATTTTTGATTTTAGCTATACTAGCCTCCTCCGTGACACGTGAGATGTAAGATGTGATTTGACTCAATCATATCTTATTGCTCCTCTTTTCCTTCCAGTCAAAGCTGCGACGGCAAGCATCGCATCTACATGAGCATGAGAGGACTTTATGTCTCAAAACACTATAAATTCCAAAATCGTAAATCGTAAATCGTAAATCAAAAAAGTACATCCAATATCACGGTTGTTCCAAAAAGAATGCTCGCTATCCCATTCGTCTCAAAGAAAGCCTGATTGATTTTGCTGAGGTCATGCAGCTTGATCAATCTGTGTTGCCAGAATAATAAACCGGCAAAACCAATCGCTCCGATCCATTGTAAGAATCCAAAGGAGGGAAGCACACTACCCTGGTACCAGGTGATGAAGAATAACATGCAGGCGCAAAGAAAATGCAGGGTGATGGAAATATTCTTCGCGGTTTTCTTTCCGAATCGGGCAGGGATGGAATGCAGATTGTGAGCTTTGTCAAAGTCTTCATCCTGGAGTGCATAAACGATATCAAATCCACTCACCCACAACATCACCATAATGCCGTACAATACAGGTAGTAAATGAAATTCGCCTGTGACAGCGAGATAGGCACCAACAGGAGCTAAGCCTAATCCCAGACCTAATACGAAGTGACAAAGCCAGGTAAATCTTTTCGTGTAACTATATCCCAGAATGACCGCAAGCGCTATAGGAGATAAATAAAAACAAAGCGGATTGATCCAGAACGTAGTGAATACAAATGCAATCGACATCAATACGACAAACTGAATGGCAGATGAAGGTTTAATGACCCCTGCAGGGATCTCTCTGATGACCGTCCTTGCATTTTTGGCGTCATACCCTCTGTCAATATACCTGTTGAACGCCATGGCCGCACTGCGCGCGAAAACCATGCAGAGTATGATCAGTCCTAATAGTTTCCAATTAAATCCCTCCTGCACCATCTTCATGCCCAGAAAAAACGAAAGCATTGCGAAGGGCAATGCAAACACGGTATGTGCAAACTTGATGAGGGACAGGTAAGATTTCATAGCCCTAAATTAAAAATGCCTGTAGAGAAATCTCTACAGGCATCTTATCGTCTTCTAGCAAAGTGCTGAATTACTTGCTTGGATTAACAGGTGTCGTTGGTGTAGCAGGAGCATTCTGATCTTTGTTGACTGTACCGGAAATGTTCAGGAAAGACTGAGCAGGAACTGTGTTAGCAGTCACCGTTACTCTTTTTGTTTGCTTTCCAGGTTTTCCTTTGCTGTCAAATTCAACATCGATCACGCCTGTTCCGCCCGGAGCGATTGGTTCAGTAGGCCATTTTGGAACTGTGCATCCACAACTTCCTTTAGCGCTGCTGATGATCAGGGGCTCGTTGCCGGTATTTTTAAACTTGTATGTGTGTTTTACTTTTTCGCCATCGTTGATCGTGCCGAAGTCAAAATCAGTGTGTTCAAAAGCCATTGACGTAGTAGGCCCGGTTGGAACCTGGTCTGCAGGATTTGTTGTCTGAGTGGCGTTTGGATCCAGGGATGTTGGCTGACCTGCGGGAGTTTCAGTTGCGAGGTTTTCGCGCGCTTTTTCACGGGCATCATTTGCATCACCCTGGCAGGCTATCATGCTCAGGGAAATGACAGCGATAAGTGCTACAAATAGATTTTTGAGTACGTTCATTTTTATAGTGTTTTAAAAAAAATTGATGGTTGCAAAATTAGGGATAGATTATATATTAATAATGACCTGATGTGTGACTGCTTGTTAACGAGGTGTGAATCAATGCTGATGGGATTTCTGCGACTTTCAGGATCAGTGTTAGCTAACAACTAATTTTGATATTTTTGCCGCCCAGTATCAGATCATTTTTGACAAGCTGGTCCCGTAGTTCAATGGACAGAATAGAAGTTTCCTAAACTTTTGATGCAGGTTCGATCCCCGCCGGGGCTACTTTTGAAATGGGTTATAAGTTGTTGGTGGTTGGAAAGTAGACTGGTTCAATGTTATTAGGAAATAGCTTTTCTTATTCGTTTGCCTTTGATCCTTTGATCCTTTGATCCCTTGATCCATTGATCAATTGATCCTTTACTTTAACCCCACCTGAAGGTATTAAGATCAAATCCGGCCAGATCCAAAACCCGATCTACAACTGTCAGGCATAATTCATCTACAGTTACTGGTTTATTATAAAAAGAAGGTATGGCAGGACAGATAATGGCTCCGGCCTCGGTCAACCGTAGCATATTATTGAGATGAATCAGGCTAAAAGGTGCTTCCCTGGGCACTACGATCAGTTTTCTCCTCTCTTTCAGGATTACATCCGCCGCGCGGGTCATCAGGTCGTCTGAAAACCCTGTAGCAATCCTGGCCAGCGTACCCATCGAACAGGGACAAATGATCATTGTATTGAATTTGGCAGAGCCGCTGGCAAATGGAGCATTAAAGTCATCCAGGGCGTATACTGTGTGCCCATAGCTTTGGATCGTGATGTCCGGAATCTCAAGCTGCCAGTTGACCAGGGCATTCTTGCTCATCACGATCCCTAAAGTATCGTATTGCTGACCTAATTGGCTGAGGCGGTCCAACAGCAACTTAGCGTAGATTGAACCACTTGACCCTCCAAGACCCAAAATGAGTTTATGCATATCTTTGCGCCCTAATCAAAGGGAAATATAATGTCTTTATTGAAGTATTGTTTATTTCTGATGATCCTGATGGTTTGCAGCAACATTGAGGCTCAGGATATTAAGTGGGTGACCTGGGAAGAAGCTGTTGCGGCCAATGAAAAAGAACCAAAAAAGATCTTTGTTGATGTCTATACAGACTGGTGCGGCTGGTGTAAGAAAATGGATGTTTCCACCTTCAAAGAGCCTGCAGTTGTGGCCATGATGAACAAGAATTTCTACGCTGTGAAACTGAATGCCGAGCAAAAAGAAACCATTGTCTGGCAAAAAGAGGATTTTGCATGGATGCCTGGTGGCAGAGGAGGTGCAAATCGCCTCGCATATGAATTACTCGAAGGCCAGTTTTCTTTTCCCTCTTTCGTGATGATGGATAGTGAATTCAAACGTATCGCCATCTCTCCCGGTTACAAACAAGGTGAAGCATTGTTAAAGGAATTGAGATTTGCTGCAGAAGAGCACTATAAGACTACTTCATGGCAGGATTTTATGAAAGCCAAGTAAAGGCTTCCTCATCCCGATCATTCTTTAGAAACAATAACGACAACTGTTCCGATTGTCTGAAAGGACATTCAGCTTGCTGAATTTTGAAATATCTTCGCAGCTGATCTTTGAAAATATGGCTCCATAGCTCAACTGGATAGAGCAACGCTCTTCTAAAGCGTAGGTTACAGGTTCGATCCCTGTTGGAGTCACTTTCTTCCCTATTTTTGATCTGTGTCCTTACCAGCCGTCAATCCAAGCGAAGTCCGAATTGAATCATCATGGCTTGAAAAGCTGACGTCTGAATTTTCAAAACCCTATTTTGCCCAGATCAAACAATTCCTGGAGAAAGAAAAAGAATCAGGGAAAATCATTTATCCGCCGGGCCCTCTCATTTTTAATGCCTTTAATCAAACCCCATTCGATCAGGTCCGTGTCATCATAATTGGCCAGGACCCGTATCATGGGCCGGGACAGGCGATGGGGCTATGTTTTTCTGTTCCGAAAAACATCAATACACCGGCATCACTGAAAAACATCTACAAGGAGTTAGGACAAGACGTTGGATTTAAAGACCCCGGTCATGGTGACCTGACAAAATGGACCTCTCAAGGTGTTTTTTTGTTGAATGCTATTCTCACCGTAGAGAAAAATAATGCTGCCTCGCATAGTAAAATCGGCTGGCAGCTTTTTACGGATGCTGTGATCACTATCTTATCCAGGGATCGAACAGGTTTGATTTTTCTGTTATGGGGCAATTATGCACGTTCGAAAAAGTCACTGATTGACCTCCAGAAACATCATGTATTGGAAGCAGCACACCCTTCCCCACTGGCAAGGGATGCTTTTAAAGGATGTAATCATTTTTCAAAAGTGAATGAAATTATTAAAAAATGTGGCGAGCCACCTATCAATTGGGAGTTATGAAGGATCAGTTTTACAACAGGCTTTTAGCTGTCGCTTCATTAATAGGATTAGTGGGCGTTGTGATTGGGGCATTCGGAGCTCATTTTTTAAAATCCTGCCTGGAGGTAACAGATCTGGATGTTTTGCGAACCGGTGTTCTATATCTGTTTATTCACATTCTCGCCACTTTTATTGTCGGGGTTATAGCCCGTACCAATTTGACTTCACGGGTATTGAAAACTGCAGCTGTGGCCTTCCTCACCGGAGTAATCCTTTTTTCAGGCTCGCTTTTTATTATTGCTACCAGAAGTCTGACAGGCCTTTCAACAGGATTTATCGGCCCGATAACCCCAATTGGAGGATTATCCTTTATCGTGGGCTGGTTGATGCTTTTTTTCTATTTCCTTGCCGGCTGGAAATCCACCAACACCTAAAAAATAATGACCGTTGTCCATCAAGTAATTCTCTTTATATTTCGGACACATTAAAACGCTTAAAATCACTAAAAAATAAAACAACTAGCTATGAAAAAAATTGCTGTACTATTCTCCATGCTTTTCATCCTCGCCATGGCCAATGACCTGAAAGCTCAAAGCTATCAAAGTGCGATCGGATTGCGCCTCGGATTCCCTTTGGCGGTTTCTTACAAATTTTTCATTTCTGAACCTGCTGCGATTGAATTGTACTTAGGCTTCAGAAGTTACAATATTGGCTACACATTTTTGAACCCCGGTGCGATGTACCAATATCATTTTCCAATCTCCAGTATTGATGGGTTATCATGGTACGTTGGTGGTGGCGCCAGCTTATACCTGTATAATTATAAAGACAATTATTGTCCGGGTTGTGATGGGCTTGCTTTTGGTCTAAACGGCGCATTAGGCCTTGATTATAAGTTTGCCGATGCTCCTGTCAACCTGAGCGCTGACTGGTTACCGACAATCGTTATTGCAGGAAACTTCTCCGGTTTTGGCGGTAGTTATGGCGCACTTGCTGCTCGCTACACCCTCAACTAACACTTTTGTTTCAACTTATAGAAAGGCTGTTCCTTCCCGGAACGGCCTTTTTTGATTTAATAACACAGATCGATCACCGTAAGACTAAATTAATTTCTCTTAACGCAATCTTACGAAACAGTAGGATCATGGCAGGCGTCATCCTTTCAATAAAAACATTCTGCCATGACAACTCAAATTTCAACTCGAATTACCCTTGCCTTTGTTCTGATGATGACAATGGCCGCTATGCAAAACCTGCAGGCACAATCTAAAGTAACCGTCTTTGGTTCTGCCGGTATTTCCGACATCGAAGTAAACGGACTGGGATTCCTGGATCTCCTCGACCCATATATCAAACCGATCGCTCAATATACTGCTGGTGTTCAATACGAGCGTGAGCTAAGTCAGCATTTTGCCTTCGTGACCGGAGTACAATATACCTCCAGAGGTTTCGGTGCCAGGGAATCATTTAATGTAGACCTGGGCATTATCGATCTGCCAATCAATGCAAGTTTTGAAACAAGAATCAACTACATCGAAGTGCCATTGATGTTCAAATACACAATAGGTGAAGGTGGAGTTCAGCCTTATATCAAAGCTGGTGCATCTACAGCATATGCCATATCCGGAAAAATACAACCTAAAGTAAATGCGATCATCAACTGGAATTTACCAGCGATCAACATCAACCTGGAAAACGACATGTACAATCGGTTCGATGTATCCGGTGTGGTTGGTGCAGGATTAAGTATCCCAACCAATGAAACAGGTGCGATCACGTTTGATCTGACCTACAGGCATAGCCTGAATGATATGTTCCTCGATAAGATCACAGACATCAGGATCAAATCACATGGACTTTCTGCCGGTGTAGGATATAGCATGAGGTTTTAAAAACGGTTTCATACATTCATTTCATTCTGATCAAAAAGGTGCATTGCTACAACAGTGCACCTTTTCCTTTTTGGAAAACGTGAATAAGGCCATTTATAGCCGATCGGAAATGAATAAAAGGATTAGGAAAACTTAAGGAAGGACTTCCACTTCATCGACTTCCTGGTTTCGTTTGTTGTTTTTCCACCAGATAAAGCCAATGACACCCACTAAAGTGTAAGGAAGTGCCAGCATATAGAGAATGCCTGTATTCAGGCCTTTGCCGGCAGAGCCACCGTTCTTGAGATTCGATTCCGCTGACATTTTACACATAGGACACTGAGCAGCCACATAAGCCGGAGCGACCAATCCCGAGAAGGATACGATCACGATCAGGAATATGCGCTTCATCGTTTTCATTGATCAAAAATAAGGTATTCTTCCTTTAATTACCTACAGGGAAGCAATAATAAATACACAATTGGGCCCGTCACCGCTACGTACAGCCATACCGGGTAAACCCATCGGGCCATACGTCTGTGTCGCTGGTAATCCCCTGTATAACCTTTCACAAAAGTCAACAGGATAAAAGGAAGACTCAGACCGGCTAAAATGATATGGCTGAATAAAACAGTGTAGTAAATTGTCTTTGCAGCACCCTCTTTACAGAAAGGAACTTCTTCATTGGTAAAATGATAGGCTGCATAAGAAAGCAAAAATCCGGCTGAAAGAATCATAGCTACATATATACTCCTTCTGTGCAATTCAATCTGCCTTCCCCGGATGAAATAAAGGGCCATTAATAATGCTAGTGTTACACCGGTATTGAACAGGGCATTCACGCCTGCCAACCAGGCTGTTTCAACCGGAACATCAAATTTGTATTGCCGCATCGCACCTACTAATAACCAAACGATGATGGTCAGTACCCAGGCAATGATGTTGAGCCTCTTTCTTCTTGCCTGAGAAGTAATTTCAGAAAGTTCCGTGCTCATTTCTGATTACCTCTTTTGAGTTCTACTTTCTCAGATCTCTCACGCGGCAACAGCAATGCCATGTGCTCCAGCAAAATCCTTTTATCATCATTCGTCGCTGAAGAATAATAGCTTCGGATCAGTTGCTTTTTATCGACTAAGGCATGAGTAGTTCCCGCAGGCCAGTTTTTTAATAGGCGGGCACACAAACCTGTGGAATCCTGACAAGAGAAAACATACCAGGTTTGTTTCCTTAGATCAGTATAGGCCAAAGAATCTATTCCGCATTCATCCAGAATAATGTAGGCGGTCTTTTTCGTTTCTTTAAACTGAGTATAAAACTGATCCAGCGTATTGCTTAAATCAGCGGATTGATCACAGTCAATTCGTGTTACCAGAGTTACATATTCACTGAGACTATCCGATGTCAGACTACGTTGGTCAGTATCAACCCACTGACCGGATGGAAATGATTCCGTGCCTTTCATGTGATCCTGAGCATTCTTTCTCCAGGTCAGACCGGACTGAAGATAGTACCAGGAAACTAAAGGCAATAAAAAGAGGATCAGTATAAGGGTTACATAAAATTTCCTGGACATGAATATAAAAATAAGTGCCTGTTAGGAGGCGAAAGGAAACAATGCTGGTTTCTATTTTGAAACTTCCATTTTCTCCCTGGCTTTCACAGTATCACGATTTCCTTTCCATGCATCACCTTCATATAAAAATGAGATGATGGCCCAGATCAGGAGACCTATGGGTAAAAGCACACTGAGCATCAGACCGCGTGCTTCATATTTCATGTGCATAAATTCAAAGACAATCAGGTACGCTTTCCATAGACTTCCACCAATCATGAGCAGGCTGATCAATACGTGAGGCAGGTGAAGTCCCTTGATGATATAACCCTTCCCGGTCAGTGTGATCAGGACCTCGACAATCGTAATCACAGCGAGGATGATGATCGTCTTTAGCGCAATTTTTTTTGCAAATGTATATTCGTGTGCCATGGATGATTTTTTATTCAGTCTGACTCCCGATGGAGCATGATTTTATTATAATAAATAGAATACAAGGAATACAAATACCCACACCAGATCCACGAAGTGCCAGTAAAGGCCGATCTTCTCAACCATTTCATTTTTATTCCTTCGTTGTATATAGATCCCGCTCATGACATTGATCATAATGATCGTCAGAAATATGACCCCCGAAAAAACGTGAAAGCCGTGGAA
>JANMVA010000453.1:0-3148 GCA_031392195.1 Saprospiraceae bacterium
GACAAAGTTGACCTAAGAGTTCATACGTGATTTCTTTTGATCCATTTTGCAGTTGATCTGAAAGTTGCCACTTCCACATTCCTTCTCCGGCAATAATGCAGGTTCTGACATCATTTGCTTCACCCATGACGATGAGTGGGTATTGAGTATCCACACGACCAATCCGCTGATAAGCCATCACCTGCGCTGAGCCTGATGCAACATACTCACCATATGGAGATACAAGCGGACTGAATCCCTGTATTTTATTTTTCAGATCATCCGATAAGTTGAACAGATTGAATGATGAACTGAGCAACATCGTGACATCATTTGGCGTACGATTGCCACCTGCCTGGACGGTCAATAAATTCTGCGCCTGGTTGAATACATTCAAGTCAGTCTGATACCCGGCAACAAAGATTTTTGGAATGCCTTGTTTCGTTAATTCACTGAGAATATTCTGAGCAGGATTTCGTGTTGAAGGTAGCTGATGCAGGATGACGAGGTCATAATCCTTCAGCTGAGTTGCATTCACTTCCGTGATCATGCGTACATCCACTTCATAGTTTTTCTGCGACAACAAAGCATTTCGCCACACTGCAAGATCGGGATGTGGGCTGTTTGCAATCACCAGCACTTTCAATCTGCCATCAATAACTTCGACGAAAAAATCACGCACATTATTGACGTATGTCACCTCATTGCGCACTTGTGAGAGCTGAACCCTGTATCGCTGCACCCCACTCTGCGAGGCTTCAATGGTTGCTTCTTTTGTTTCAAACCACGGATCGGCATTGATCGAGACAGGAATTTTTTCAAGCAGTGTATTTTGATTATCACCGATATGCCTGATCTCAAGCGACGTACTGGCACCACCCAATCGCACAGCAGCCAGATCAACTTGTATCGTAAACCGGTCACCGAGATAGGCTATACTATTATGATAAACTTCGCGGATCTGCAAATCAGTTTTCCGGATCGTATCACCGATGGCTACTGTATATAATGGTGCCTTTTGATCCAGAGGAACATATAGTGGATTGCGACCACGGTTGATGGCCCCGTCAGAAGCGAGGACAACGGCACCAACATTCTGTCCGCGATACTGCTCCTGGAGGTAAGTCATCAATTGACCCATGTCACTCGCCTGATCATTATACACCCATTGATCAACAGTCTCCACTTCCTCACCAAAGCCTAAGCGATGAACAGTGTAGTTCTCAGAAAGCTTGGCGTAAAGGGCTTGGACCGATGTGGCCCATGCTGTCGAATCCGTTTTTGAAAAGGCTGCCTTTACGCTTGTAGACTGGTCCTGAGCGAAAATAATAATTGGAGGCTCGGTTCGGGTTTGAATGAATTTCAATAACGGAGCTAGTAGCAGACTGCAGAGGATGGTGACAACTGTCCCCCTGATAAAAGCCATCAGGTAAAGTAACCAGGCTGGCTGATCCATGAAGGTTTTGTCGCGGCGGTACAAAAGCACAGCAGCGGTGATACCGACCAACAAACACAAGAAAAGATACCAGGAGGGGTATTGCCAGCTCAGATTCTGCACGCTTCCAAAGGATTAATAGATCATTAAGACTGTGTCTTAAACGCCCGCAAAGATTGAAAAAATATCCAGTTGATCAGGGAAATGCACAGGGGGTGCCAGTCCAATAATTGAACTATTCGGTCGTTTTAGGGGTATGTTTGTTGCGTTTTCCTAACAAATTTCCATTCATGACAAGGATTTCAATTTTTAAGTCTTTTCTGTTCATTGCAGCTCTTTTTCTGCTTTCCAATCGTGCACAAGCGGCATACCTGTTGATTCCCATGGATGAAGATCAGCGCAATCATCTCAAGGCATATGGTATCACTTATTGGGTGCTGGATGCTGGAATTGAAGCTTATTGGTTGCTCAATTACAGAGGCGGATCTTTTGCTTTTGAGCATAATGAGCTTTTTGAAAAAGAATGCAAGACGCGGGATGTATCCTTTGAGGTGATCACTAATGGTGAATTTGCACGTATCCGGACAGAAATCAGTAATCCCGAAGCCAATCAGGAAACCATCAAACTGGAGGTGCCTCCTAAAATAGCCGTTTATACACCTGACTTCAATGCACAAGGTGAGCGAATACAGCCCTGGGATGATGCTGTGACTTTAGTGTTAACCTACGCTGAGATCCCTTATGATAAAATATATGACAGGGAAGTATTGGAAGGCAAGCTTGCTGAATACGATTGGCTTCACTTGCATCACGAAGATTTCACGGGCCAATATGGAAAATTCTATCGCTCCTTTGGCATGCAGCCCTGGTACAAGGAAAATCAACGCATCCAGGAAGAGTTAGCAAAAAGTCTTGGATTTCATAAAGTATCCCAGTTGAAACTTGCAGTCGTTAAAGAGATCAGGGAATATGTTGGTGGTGGAGGATTTATGTTCGCCATGTGTAGTGCTACTGATTCATATGATATAGCGCTTGCAGCAGAAGGCCTTGATATTTGTGCAGACATTTTTGATGGAGATCCGCAAGATCCCCAGGCGCAATCAAAGCTGGATTTCAGCAAGTGTTTTGCATTCAAAGATTTTACGCTCGTCAATAATCCGATGGAGTATGAATTTTCGACCATTGATAACAGGAACCGGAGTGTTCTACCGGAGCGGGATCATTTCACGTTGTTTGACTTTTCCGCAAAATGGGATCCGATCCCAACGATGTTGACACAATGCCATACACGCACTGTCAAAGGATTCATGGGTCAGACCACTGCCTTTGATAAAAATTTTATCAAGTCGGACGTCCTCATCCTCGGTGAGAACAAACCCATCGATGAAGTAAGGTATATCCATGGCATCTTTGGCTACGGCACCTGGACATTTTATGGTGGCCATGATCCTGAAGATTATCGCCACTATGTGACCGATCCGGACACCGACCTCAATCTACATCCAAATAGCCCCGGCTACAGGCTGATCCTAAACAATATTCTTTTCCCTGCTGCGGAAAAGAAGAAGAGGAAAACCTAATCTCAACAAATCCAAAGATCCTTCGGCGCCGGGTGTCGATTCAAGAAATGTGAAGGGGCTTAAAACTTTTGAGCCCTTCACATTTTGGTGATGTGGATAAGTACCTGGCGCCGCTGATAATCAATGCCTTGGGACAGTGTGGCACACTTAGGTG
>JANMVA010000472.1:0-5211 GCA_031392195.1 Saprospiraceae bacterium
GGAGGCATGTGTGACATCCCTGGCAGAAGCTCTTCTCGCAGAAAAAAACGGTGCCGATCGTATTGAGATCTGTCAGCGTCTTAAAACCGGTGGCATGACACCGGATTATTATGAAGTCTCCGAATTATGTGATCAATTGGCGATACCCGTGAGGGTCATGATCCGTCATACAGAGCAGGGATTTGAAGCGGATGAAGCAGTGCTGGAAAAAATGCTGTATGCAATCTCCAAAATGAAGCACCTGGAGATCGAAGGATTTGTTTTTGGTGTATTAAGAAATAATGAGATCGATCGCCGCTACATGATCAAATTATTGAATGCTGCAAATCCATTTCCGGTCACATTTCACAAAGCAATCGATCTTTCACAACATTTAGATAGTGATATACAATGGATCAATGATCATTCCCTGATCGATACGATCCTGACTTCAGGAGGTGCCATGACCGCTGCAGAAGGTGTTGACCAGATCCTCCGCATGAAGAAGATGTTTGATGGAGAAATTATGGCAGGCGGAAAGATTATGGCCGGTGATCTCACAGAGCTTCATGAGAAGTTGGGGTTGAATTGGTACCATGGGAGTAGGATTGTTTCAAAATATTAAATATAAGGAGACAGATTAATCACTTCTGATTTACGAATAACGAATTACGAATTACGATTGATTTTGAGGTGGATAATAGGTTGATTCAAGCAGGTTCAAATATGGGCTGACGGTTGATGAGGCTGCACTACGAGGACAAGTTAGGCAGATCGAAGCATGGATTGGTAAAGGGACTTTGTTTTAGTATTTTGGCAGAAAGTCAATCTCGATATACCACCACAATTGTGCACGATCTCTGGCTTTTGATCAATAGTGGACATAGTCCTAAAACTTATCTCTCATCTTCCTAGGCTTTGTATTTTTATTTTAGATGGAACAAGAGTTTGTAAAATGAATTTTTGGTTAGTGTTTATATCAACCGCTGGCACAAATTCAATTTAAAGTCAGTTAAAAACATGGTTTCACTTTTTGATATTGTCGGAAACAATTCAAATTTAATTTTCTATAAGAATGTTAAGAAAAATATATTAATATTATTAACTCAAAAAACAGCTTTAATATGTAGAATTTTAGGATACTTTTCAGCTGAGTTAATTTCAAAAAATTTAATACTCGTCTCTGAAAACGTCCGAGTAATGTGCATTTTCTTCACTCGGACTTATATATTTTTTAAATTGACCGTTGTTCTCAGAGAGGATATAAGTACTATCTTCGTACTTAATCCAGAATAAACAATGTTTAAGTAATTATTTAAAATCTACTTTCGTTAAAAACGAACCCTCCACATTCAATGTATCTGGCAATTCTGGATTTGAAACAAATTGATATTTTCTCAAAAGTTGTATCTCAAATACTCCTTGGATCTGCTTTGTTATCGTATCCCATTCGGTAATTTGGATATAGCTATATTTTAATGAAGTATCATATTGAAAGAGATCACCGGCAACATCTCCATCGGATAAAAAAGCACCATAAACAGCTCCAGGACCTTCAGAACTGTTTGGAATTCCGACAATAATGGGATGAGATTTGATAATTTTTGGTACGTTTATAATTGTCAGCAGTCCTCGCATTTCATTGTGATTATTGAGACGAACAAGGTCCACAGTAATAGTAGTATCATTTCTTTCAGAAGTTTTTGCGTATGGTATGCAATCAAGGGAAACATTATCTAGTTTAATATTCGCACTACCATAATAAGGATCAAGAAATGGATTTTTGCTAATAGGCTCTGTTTCCTTGCATCCTACCAGGATACATACAAAATAAACTAAAGCGATGTAATAAAGAATTTTCATTTTCTATAGCTTAAAATATTTTACAATTTTAGTTCCTGTATGTGTTGTCAGGCGAATAAAATATAGGCTTGGAATCAAGTTTATATTGTCAAATGCCAACTCCGTTACTCCTGCAGGTAACCTATCATCAATAATTCCTTTGATCTTTGACCCATCCATACTTATTAAATGTACAGAAACTATAGCTTCCTTTTCGAGCATCACTTTTATAGTTGCCATATCCTCGTTATTAGGATTAGGATAAACACTAACATGTATATCCTCATGAAATATCTCCTCAAATAAAATCTCACTGTCAGAAGAGACATAAGGCGTAATCACTACAGAGCATGGTTCTAAAAATCTAACTGCGGTATATGAAACTGATCCAGAAGTCACAGTTAATTTGACAAATAACCCCTGAACACCAGAAGGAATAGTTATTTGCTGCGTCACGCTTGAACCTATACTAGATGAATATACGAACCCATTTACTGAAGTCTGCCAATAATAAGTGTAAGACGGCCCACCTCCAGATACAACTGCCTTAACAACTCTTGACTGACTAGCACAATCCGTGGTATGTAAATCAATTCCTACAATGAAGCCTATGTCCCCTCTGTATTCGGAAACATCACAAGACTCATTAAGAATCTGTTGCGCATTATTATTGGTTCCTGAGGCACCTGTCCTATGACGTTTATATTTAACATTGGGATTTGAAAAATGTGGAATGGTGGTTCTATCTGACACATTCATTATAGTTTTGTAATTTCTATTCGATAAACCAAGGAAACCACCAACGTTAAACTGGTAACCGTGTGAAATTGCTGGATTATCGTCATCACAAGCAAATGCATCCAAGCTGCATTGTTGGTGTTGACATCCGAAAAGATGACTCATTTCATGAACCATTATATGATTTTGGAGCGCATCAACAGTATGAATTATTCCATAAGCATGATCATCAGATCCTTGAATACCTTGTTCAAGGACTGCACCTCTACTACTAGTATAGCTTTCCTCAACTAAAACCATTACTATGTCTGCCTCGTAAACTTCATCACGTAAATGGCGTATTTCAACCGCTTCCTCATCTGTGGTAGAATTAACGATTTTTTCGAGGTCATCCTTGATAAAACCAGTAGGCTCAAAGGGAACTTCTTCCATCCCCACTAAGTTAAAACGTACTTGATTGGCCTTAATTGAGCTGTTAATCAAAGCCACATTGCCCATGGCAATACCGGTCCGAATTGTGTTTTCAATGACCTGTTGTACGTTAGTGCTATTGCCCAGAATTTCTATGGCTCCTCTTCTAGTCCAAACAACCAATACATCCACTTCAGCTAAATCAGGACAAGATCTTGTTTCAATTGAATTATTAATTATTGGGTTACTAGAAGTATCAATATCACAAAGTGTATTTCCAGATTCATATTCTAAGAGAATATTTAAATTATCGCCAATATCATGAATTTCATATTGAACGGAATCAATATAGAAATACCCAAATTTCTGGCCATTATGTTCAAGAAATGTAAGTGCCCCTGAATGGATATTAAACGTATCATTATGCCCATCAATGATGCCATACCAAGTATAATCTAAGCTATCACCTTTAACATAGCGGGCATTAAATGTAAATTCAGTTACCTCATCAGGCAGCAATATTGAAATTCTACCAGAGTCTTCGACACTTCTCATGCTTTCAATTTCAACGTAATAAACATCCATTAATCGATCTACTCTTTCAAATCTTTGTACTATTTCTACCTGGTCTTCTGTCAAATCAGGTTTATCTATGTAGGTGATTAATGAATTTTGACCTAATAAAGTATTGACGGAAATAGTCAAATATAAAATGCTGAAATAAAAAATTGAAGTTTTCATGTTGAATATATTTTATAGTTGAAACAAAACTAACTGGTTAATAATTTGCCGTTTGATGTTGTTCAACATCTTGAAGTGAATGTTTACATCTTGCAAATTGGCAAATAAAATACACAACTGTTTCACCAATTCTGGTGAATTTTAAATGTTAATGTGCGGCCATGAAATGTTAAAGTGGTTTTTTTAACAAAATTATTGGATGGAATAACAGATATTCACTTTCCCTTCTGTCATGTGAACACCATTCTACTGACAAAAGACACGCGGTAAGGGCTCTTGGCCCTAATCATACTTTTACAGACATCCCTTGCTTTCTTCTGGAATCAACAATGTATTATTAAATATTTCGAAAATGAAATTAACCATTAGCTAAAATTGCCAAAAGCTCATTCTTAACCACTATTAACTGAATAATAATAGTTAATCTGATTTCTCAATGTTTATTGAGGTAGTTGAAGCTATTTCAACTATATCTGGAATATCTGGACAAGATGACACTCTGTCATTATGAAATTAGTATTTTAATATAAAACATTTTAATCATGAAAACACTAAATTTTAATAATCAAATACAAGTAGCGTTCACCACAATACTGAAAAAGTATATCAGTTTATCGCTTATTTACATTATTCTTAATGGGTTTAGCCCTTCAGTTTCTAATGCTCAAGATTTTGAAAATGGTGACTTTCAATATTCATCCACTTGTGATGTTGGGTCTGGTTGTGATGAAGATATCTCCTGTGTCGATGGATGGTGGTATTTTGATCCTTACGAAAATGGTTACACTGACTTTGCTTGGATAAGATGGTTGTCGTCATGTTTCGTTGCTGAGGATCCGGTAGGCTCCTGTTCAACAAATGGAACAAGTGAAAGAGGTCTTTGGATGCAAAACGTAGCCTTAGGAAGTCAACCTAATAATCCGCGACGGTATGCTACTAATAATCCATATTATGGTCACAAAGGCAACGGATTGTATAAACTTGACTTTACTTTTTTACCTATATCAGATGGAGGGAATATGTACGTTCAAGTTTCTGGTGCCTCTACTATGACACAAGGTTCAGCCACTTTTCTAGGAACTCATGAGCTTTCAATTCCAGGTTGGGATAATGAATATGAATGTTATGAAAGATCAATTTATATCAACGCGGAATGTTCAATAAATAACCCTTCTTTAGAAGACTACCAGTATTTAGTATTTTCACTGGTAACAGGATTGGTGCCCTCACCGCCGAGTCCATCAACTAAAGTCTTTGGAATAATAGATAATATTTCGATTTGCAAAATTTTCGAGCTGGAACTTCAGGATGACTGTAATAATCCATGCCTAGAATTAACATATTATGAGGATTGTGCGAGCCAAAATTGTATCAATGAGGAGTGTGGAACTGAAATATTGCTCTCTTTTTATGATGGAGAAACCCATCTGGATGGCGATGAAATTTATTTTCCATATGAAGCTACATGGGCCAATCATTTTGATTGTTTTGAAATTCCTG
>JANMVA010000268.1:0-3921 GCA_031392195.1 Saprospiraceae bacterium
GCCAAGGCCTCTTCGCGCAAGATCAAAACACCGTGTGATCCATTGTTGGTCGCTATTTTCCTGTACAGCCATATCATGGCAAAGATTATCAAAAGCCCGGCGACCAACATTAAATATTTCTTTCTAATTTTCACACCACTAGAGACCCTTTACTCAACCCTTAGACGAAGACCAATGGCAGCGACACAAGACAATACCGGAATATTCAGAAAATATGTCGTTGAATTTGTAGGAACTTTTTTTCTCCTGATGGCAATCTGCATGGCTGTCTCAGGCGGATTGGGCCAGTTTGCTCCGCTTGCAATTGGGGCAATGCTGATGGTGATGGTATTTGCGGGAGGCCATATTTCAGGAGCTCATTACAATCCGGCTGTCAGTGTAGCGATTTACTTGCGTGGCAAATTGAACGCAGGTGATGTTCTGCCTTATATGGTAGCACAATTCCTGGGAGCAACCTTAGCTGTAATGCTTGCAGGTTTTTTGTTGGAATCCATGGGTGTACCGGATCCGGCCCCAAAAGAGATTGAAATTGTACCTGCATTGATAGCTGAAATATTGGGAACGATTGCATTAGTCTATGTGATTCTCAATGTAGCCACATCTACCAGGACGACAGGAAATTCTTTTTATGGACTTGCGATCGGATTTGCAGTGATAGCGTGTGCGTATGCATTTGGTGGTATTTCTGGTGGAGCTTTCAATCCGGCTGTTGCTTTAGGAATGACGATGGCGGGTTACTCATCCTGGGCATCTATTTGGATCTTTATTGTCGCCAATTTTGTCGGAGGTGCACTTGCAGCATTCTTGTTTCAATATGTGAATGGACCCGAGTAAGAAAATGAGACAACGAGAAAACGAGACAACGAGAAAACGAGACAATGAGAAAACGAGACAAAGAGAAAACGAGACAACGAGGAAAAGTAGATCGTAAGACCGTAAGACCGTAAGAAAGCCAAAGCACGGCTTTGGTCCCGCCATCTGAAAGATGCCAGCGGGATGAGAACGTGAGAAAAAAATAAGACGGTAAGATCGTAAGAATAGTGATAGAGATGGTCTAAATTTAATTGGCGTGAATTAGCGCAATGCTTCGACCTGCTATCTGCATTTCCTTGGGCTACACTTCGACTACCTATCGCATATCCTTGTCCTCCCGCTCAGTACGGCGCAGCTCAGCAAACGTTAGCGGCCAGAAGATTTTGGGAATGGGAATATTCAACGAAATTCATCGTAATCACCGGCTACTATTTATCTTGAGATTAAAGACGCAATAATCTTTCAAACTTTCCTTCGCGAATATAATGCCTGACAAATTTATTGTCTTCGGGCATGGATTGACGCAGTTCGATATGATGGATGACATCGCTCAATGAACTGATGGGGTGTTCTTCTTCCACATAGCCCCAACCCATGACTCTGCCTTTTGATATGAGCAGCAGGCTTACTTCGCCGGGACATCGTCCTTTGTCTGTCAGGACAAAATCTTCATCCAGGTTTCTTTGTGAAGCAGCCACCGCAGTTCTGACTTTTTCGTTGTAGCTATCGGGATTTTCAATACCTAAACATGCCCCTTCGCATTTTCCAACCTGGTGATAAAAGCAACAGCCCGGACCTGTATCCACATCGGTTTTTTTCATGCAAAGGCCATACTTATCTGTTAGAATTCGCAGATAATTAGTCGCAGAAGCTATATCAGGTAATTCATGCAGAATAGCAGCAGCGCCAGGTGAATCGATTTTATTTTTCTTGCGGATTTTCATTTGGATATAGCCGCCTTCATCAAAATAATAATAGATCGCAAACGGAAAAGATTTCCTGCGTTGGGCCCTGTTAATCTCCGGCTGCAGTCGTTTGATCTCCGCGTTTTCGAGCAGCGATGCGATCAACTCACTTCCTGTCAACGTGTAGGTGATATCGTGAACCTGTCGCTGAAGTTTTCCTGCCTTTGTTGACATGTCGGCAAAATGCTGTATAATCCTTTTTTTGATGTGAATGCTTTTGCCTGCATAAATAACTTTTCCATCTTTATCATGGAAGTAATACACACCCGCAGATTCAGGAAGCTTATGAAGATCTTCGAGTGTGATGCACACAGGTAACCTGGCTTCTTTGATACCCATGTTGATGATATCAGAGACTTCTTCCAGTCCATTACCGCATTGCGTTATCCTGCTGAACACTTCTGTCGTCGCCAGTGCGTCATCAAGTGCGCGGTGCCTGTTGTCCACCTTCAATGAAAAATGGCGGATCAATGAATCAAGACTATGCGAGCGCAACTGAGGCAACATTTTTTTACTCAGCCTTACCGTGCACAATTGCTTTCTCGAGTAGGTGTATCCAAGTCTTGCAAATTCCTCACGCAGAAATCCATAATCAAAGCGCGCATTGTGGGCTACAAAAATGGCACCTTCCGTTTTGAGGACGATGTCTTTAGCAACTTCGCAGAAGAGCGGTGCATCCGCCACCATATCATTGGTGATGCCGGTCATATCGGAGATATAAGGAGGGATGCTCCTTTCAGGATTGACGAGGGTTTGGTACTGATCGATCACTTGCGTGCCATCGTATAGCACGATCGCGATTTCAGTAATTTTATCCCTCTTTGCAAGTCCACCTGTCGTTTCGATATCGACAATGGCGTATTTACGTTCTGTCATTATGCGCTGCTATATTCACCTCATGTTCGGACATCTAATATCACTTTTTTTAATCATATATCAGGGGTGTGGCACGGCACCTTTACCGGTTGAGCCGGATCCCAAAGTCATCATGCCCGGTGCATGGATGACAGAGGATTACATGCATTTACTTGAAGGTAAGAGGGTAGGACTGGTTGTCAATCAAACAAGCATGATCAAGGACAAACATCTGGTGGACAGTCTTTTGTCAAGGATGATTAAAGTAGAACGGATATATGCTCCGGAGCATGGTTTCAGGGGAAAAGCAGATGCCGGAAGTTATATCAAGGATGGTGTGGATAGTACAACGGGAGTC
The DNA here is from genome assembly GCA_031392195.1 of Saprospiraceae bacterium. Classification (GTDB taxonomy): domain Bacteria; phylum Bacteroidota; class Bacteroidia; order Chitinophagales; family Saprospiraceae; genus Opimibacter. The sequence continues at coordinate 2,992 of JANMVA010000268.1, forward strand.
CGTATTATTTCTCTTTATGGTGATAAAAAGAAACCAACGCCCGGAGATTTGGAGGGAATTGACGTCGTGGTTTTTGACATCCAGGATGTGGGTGCGCGCTTTTATACCTACATCAGCACGCTTCACTACCTGATGGAAGGTTTGGTGGAAGCTGGTATTCCTTTGATCATTTTTGACAGGCCAAACCCAAATGGTCACTATGTTGACGGTCCGATCCTGGATACAGTTCATTACCGCTCATTTGTTGGAATGCATCCCATTCCTGTTGTGCATGGCATGACGATCGGCGAATATGGCCAGATGATCAATGGAGAAAAATGGATTCGTGGAAAATGTGATCTCACCGTTATTCCATGCAAAAACTATGATCATACGATGGCGTATCATCTTCCAAAAAAGCCGTCACCGAATCTTCCAAATCAGCGATCCATTCTATTGTATCCGGGTATCTGTTTTTTCGAAGGGACAGTAGCGAGTTTGGGAAGAGGAACATCAAAGCCATTTCAGGTTGTGGGCCATCCCGATTATCCGGATAAATCATTTTCGTTTACACCAATGCCGACACCAGGTGCACTTCATCCTCCACTTGAGGGCAAGACATGCTATGGCATGGATCTCAGTTTGCTAAATGAAGAGTCACTCTTTCTTTCTGCCCGGTTAGACCTGACCACTTTGCTTGCATTTTATCAGAGAATGCCAAAGGAGAATTTTTTCAATGTATCCTGGTTTGACAAACTCGCAGGAGGTCCATCTTTTCGGGAGGCTATTCTCGCGGGCATGACAGAAAAGCAGATCCGCGAGAGCTGGAAGCCGGGGTTTGATGCATTCAAGGAGAAGAGAAAGAAGTATTTGCTCTATCCTGATTGCCCAAATTAAGACGGGAAAAATTAATCACTAAACACTATTTAAGCCCATCAATTTCAGGGGGTT
>JANMVA010000601.1:0-5200 GCA_031392195.1 Saprospiraceae bacterium
TCTGTTGAAGCGTGGCTGGAGTCGAATGCTCCATTTGATCATGATCAATGTCCGCATGAGCAATTGACAGCAGATCTTTCCATCCGCAGGCCGCAATCATTTAATCCGCAAACGGGCGAATCAATCAATTGGAAAGCGGAAGATGTCAGCAACGGAAATATTCTTCAGAGTGGAAATGCAATTGTGACTGAAGACGATCTTGTACGTATTCCCGGCATTATCCTTTATCCTTCCGACATGAGGAGAGTTCGTATTGTCATTGAATCGGGCACAACTGCTACAGATGAATCCGGTGCAATGCATGATCATTACCAGTTATTTCCGAATCCTTCCAATGGCGAATTAACAATTTCAATTGATGATGCAGAAATTGGATTGCATACAATCCGGATCACCACTCCTGAAGGAAGATTAGTTCGTGAATTTCTCACAGACTTACAAGATGGGAAGAATGAAATAAATTTGGATTTAACCGCGTCGATACCGGCAGGGATTTATTGGATCAATATCATGGATCAGGAAAGGAATGCTGTTGTTTATAGGTTCGTCAAGATTGATTAGGTACTGATCAAAGGCTGAGGCGGAGGCAGATGCGGAAATGTGATAGGTAGAAGGAAATACTTACTGATCACTGATTACTGATTACTTACCTTTATCCCAAAGCCTTCCTACACCATGCTCAGACCTGTATTCATTAGCATTTTCACATTCCTCCTTTTCAATTGTTTTTCCCAGGAAATAAATACCGCTAAACTGGATTCCTTTTTCCATGCGCTTGAAGAGAATCAAAAGTTTATGGGCAGTGTGGCTGTTTCGAAAGATGGCATCGTGTTGTATTCCAGGTCGGCCGGTTATCGCGATGTGGAAAATCTAATGAAATCAGATGCGAATACGAAATACCGGATTGGTTCTGTCTCGAAAACGTTTACCACTGTTTTAGCAATGATCGCGGCGGAGAAAAGAAAGCTGGATCTGGATGGCAGCCTGGCTTACTATTTTCCGGCCATCCCGAATGCTGAAAAAATAACGGTGCGTCAGCTGCTGTATCATCGCAGCGGCATTCATGATTTTACTGAATCTTCTGATTATGATAGCTGGCGTCATCAACCGAAAACTAAATTTGAGATGCTGGACCTGATCGAAAAACTGGGAAGTGATTTCGAACCTGATTCAAAAGCATCTTATAGCAATTCCAATTTTGTACTTCTCTCGTATATCATTGAAGCTGCATACAATATGTCGTATGCTGAATTATTAGACGAGCAAATCATCGAAAAGCTTGGGCTGACGAATACTTACTATGGCGGACCGGCGGACCCTGCAAAAAATGAAGCCTATTCTTATATCTATGTTTCTTCCTGGGATAAGGTAATCGAAACGGATATGTCGATTCCGCAAGGTGCAGGTGGGATCGTGTCAACACCACTAGACATGATCCGGTTTGGAGATGCGCTGTTTGGAGGCAAACTCATTTCTCAGGAAAGCCTGCAGCAAATGATGACGCTGAAGGATTTCTATGGGCTTGGTCTCTTCGAAGTTCCGTTTGATGAGAAAAGAGGTTTCGGACATACAGGCAGCATCGATGGATTCATGTCTTCCTTTTTTCATTTCCCCGTAGAAAAAATTTCTTTTGCGCTGACCAGTAACGGATCAAATTATGATGCTAACAATATTGCCATTGCCGTACTGAGTGCTGTCTTTGATGTGCCATTTGATGTTCCTGTTTTTACGAAATATGATATTTCTGAAACAGCACTTGATTTCTTTCCGGGTAAATATATCAGTGAGCAGATCCCGATCAAGATTACGATCACGCGGAATGAAAAGGTATTGATGGCGCAGGGGGATGGTCAGCCTGCATTTCCATTGGAAGCGACTGGTCCCGCATCATTCAAGTTTGATCCTGCAGGTGTGGTCATTGAATTCAATCCATCCAATAATACGATGGTGCTCAAGCAAGGGGGATATGAGTTTTTGTTTAAGCGGGAATAACTGAGAAGCATGTCGTAGCGCAGCGAAGATCCCGCCATTGCGTCAGCAAAGTTGCGGGAGAGCATGGAGTAGCTTCTGTCAAACATTTCCTTTTTATATTAATGACAATCGTCGTCATACAAATGCCAAAAACTTAAAATAACTAAATTATATATAAGGCATATACGTGTAGTTTACTTCCGTAAGCTTACGTAAACAAACGGATATCTTTTTGAAAGTCAGCTATTTGTAAATTGAATATTTAATACCAAACCAATTCTCTCAAATTCTTGTCTTTAATTTTATTTGCCAACTTATTCAGACTATCATGAAATCCCTCTTACTCATCTTCCTGCTCTTCCCATGCTTTGTTCTATCAGGTCAATCTAAAAAATTCAGTGTTGGCCTTGAGTATTCGCCGAATGTTACCAATATATCCAACGGCTCCCCATTCCCGGATGGACCGATGAGTATTGGTCATAATGCCTTTTTAAAAGGTGAGTTGAGCCTGAATAAACATTTGTCACTGACTACAGGAGTGGGTTTTCTCAATACAAAACAATATGATAAGCTATTTTTGAACGGACAGTTGGATATTGCATTGATCGAATCCCACCGAAGTCATGAATATATGGTTATCCCTGTGGGCTTTAAGTACCGGTTCGGACAATTCTATGTTCAGCCCGAAATCGGGATGGCCTGGAATCAGGTTAACTACGTAGAACAAAGGAGCTATCTGACCAACGGGTCTGTCATCACGCAGAAATATGAGGACAACCTTATACCAGACCAGTATAACAAAATAACTGTGCCTGCATTTCTGACCATCGGGAGTGAATTTGATCTAGGCACTTTTTCGATTTTATTTGGTATAAAGGGATATTATTCATTTAGTGATATTTCTAATAGAACACCTTGGCCAGAAAAATATTTTGGAGTAGGCATGATGACGGGGATAAAATTTTAAGATAAATAAAAACAGGGCAAGGATGATGGTGGAATGCTGAACGAAATCAGATCTCATCCCTACCCTGTGTTTTGCAATTGCTCAATCACTACGATTGAGAAAGGTTTTTGTTACACAAGGATTTTAAAATGAATTAAAGGCAATACCTAAAAACCTTCTACCAACATTCCAATGTTATCGACAATATCCGTAGCGTAATCTTCCGTAAGAAAACGGCTTTAGGTCTTCACTAATTACCATCAACTGTTAGTCTAACCAATAACATAATTCCAAAGACCAGTCTACTTTCCAACAACCAACTACCAGGGGCGGATGCTATACTCCACAACCCCGACTATCATTCAATGTTATAGCCTATATCCATAGCGTAATCTTCCGTAAAAAATTGGTTATCAATACTTCCTAATAACCATTAACCATAAACCTACCTATAACTAAAACCCCGCTACCAGTCCATTTTCCAACAACCAACAACCTCTCCCTTTTTAATTATCTTCATGGCAACTGCTATATAGAACTTTGCCAAACACAATCATTCAAAATACCATCACAATAACGGCCTCTGCAAAAGATGTCTGGCGCGTATTGACCGATCCGGTGGTGACCAGGCTGATGGGTGGTGAATATGTTTCTACCTGGAAGGTCGGCGAATCACTTGGTTGGAAAGGTGATGACGGGAAAATGTATACGCATGGGATCATTCTGGAATTTGAACCCAATCAATTATTAAAGCACAGTCTTTACGACCTCAAAACAAAATCGAGATTAACCTCGACAATAACTTATAGGCTGGAGGATAAAGGCAAATACATGATATTACATGCTGAGGAAGTTCTAGCCTTTGATATGCGCGATGATCAATTCGAAGAAGCTCTGGAAGGCTGGGATCTGGCGCTCGAGAGCGTAAAGGAAATTGCTGAAAAATTAAAGTAGCACTCTTTTCATATCACACACCACAACACAACACATCATGAAATCACAAAAAATTAAATTCCGCAATCATCACCTGATGGTTTATTCAAATGGAAATTATGCAGGCACACCGATTCTTTTTCTGCATGGCAATTCCAGCTCAAGCAACGCATGGGAAAATCAATTCAACAGCCACCTGTCCGATAAATATCATCTGATAGCCTATGACTTTCTGGGCTTTGGCGATTCTGATCATTCAGGCAATCCCGCCGAAGATTATTCGATCACCGCATTGACAGAATCCCTGTTGACTGTGATCAATCATTACAGGTTAAACGATTATTTTTTAGTGGGGCATAGTGTCGGAGGACATGTCATTGCACAAACGGTCGACAACTTACCCGGGTGCCGGGGAATCATTTCGATCGGAGCACCGCCGATCACCAAGCCACCACAAATCGAAAAAATGTATCAGCCCACCGCACCCGTCGGAATTATGTTTCAAAAAGATTATACAGAAGACGATCTCGACAATGTGGCCGATAATTTCTTTTATTCTACTCCGGATGCACCCGGATTTTTCAAATCTGATTTCAAACGATCCGATGGTCATACGCGTGATGCCATCGGCGCGATTCTGGGTTCGGATTATTTTAAGGATGAGGTCCAACAATTGAATTCCACTCCGGTACCAAAAATTTTTATTTCAGGTGAACACGAAAGGTCGATCAATAATGATTACTATCATTCACTCGATTTTCCGGGAACATGGAATCAGAAATTATTTGTCATCCCAGGTACAGCTCATTATCCGCACTGGGAAAATGCATTGGTGGTCAATGATTTGATTGATCGGTTTGTGGAGTCTTCTATGTGAGATGTGAGACTTGAGATGTGAGACTTGAGATGTGAGATGTGAGATGTGAGATGTGAGTCGTGAGGCGTGAGGCGTCGTGTACTTAACGATCAAACAAAGTCCCTATCAGGTTATATAATTTGGATATAACGTTGCAAAATTTATTCCTTCGAAGTCCTCTACAAGGATTCAGGCAGCGATTAAAGTTCCATTATCATTTCAAGGCATTGTCTTGTTCAACTTTTAATGTTCTGGATCGTTGAACTTACCTGAAGAAGACAACCTCTATGGGATTGATCCACATGTCAACAGATTCACCCGGTATCCGCCGCAAAGGCCGTGGTAAAGGATTTGAATACCTGGACGATAAAGGTCTGCGCATAACGGATAAAGAAAACCTGGATCGCATCAAGGCTTTGCGAATTCCCCCCGCCTGGAAAAATGTATGGATTGCCAAAAATCCGAATGGCCATCTGCAAGCCACTGGAATAGAT
>JANMVA010000704.1:0-3036 GCA_031392195.1 Saprospiraceae bacterium
GTGATCAGTTGCTGGCGAGATGTCACAATAGCACTGAGATGTTGAAAGATGTCTCTGCACATGCGGAGATTCTGGCCATCACGGCCGCGGCGCAGTTCCTGAGCAGTAAATCTTTGATTGATTGCACATTGTATGTGTCGCTGGAGCCTTGCGTAATGTGTGCCGGAGCATTGAGATGGGCGCAGATTGACAGAATCGTGTATGCATCACCTGATGACAAAGCAGGTTTTATGCGGTATGGCAAGGAATTATTGCATCCACGCACTCAATTGGAGATGGGGATCATGATGGAAGAAAGCGCCATTCTCCTCAAGTCTTTTTTCCAGAAGAGGAGAGGAAAGATATAGGGATTGACGATTGACGAATTACGAATGACGAATTACGAATGACGAATGACGATTCACCAGTGCCCCGGGGTTGCCCAGCACACAGGGGAGATGCGAAGCCTTCGGTAATCCGAAGAATGCGAAGCGAAGGGGTCTATTTTAACAATAGATTAAAGTTCTCATTAAATCAAGGTTAAACTTTGATGGAGCATTGAAATGCAGGAGTAAATCAACCTAATTTGGTTGTGTCATTCTCTCACCAAACTCTACATCGATGAAATTTTATTTGTTTTTGATTGCGTGTTGCGCCGTCATTTTGTCATCGTGCAGCCCGCGATACACCTACTTCACTGAATCATTGTACGAAAAGCAAAAATGGTCGGCTGAAGATGTCAGGCGAATACAATTTTATGTTTCCAAAGATATTGTGCTGACCAGGTCAGTCTCTGATGATGAGACTTCAATCACTGAAGGAAAGATCAGGATCATCAATGGTAAGCGTGTGCAACAGGTGATCATTCGTGAACGTACGCCAGGTGTATTAGTGCTCATGCCGAAAGAAGATCGCTTTGCCATCAGCTTTGAAGAAGACGATGAAGCTTACCTGATGTTTGGTCCGAATCCTAAATATTACGAACGCTTTGCTTTACTCGCGCAGGATTGGGAGAAGAGTAATGGTAAGGTCCATTACAGGGGACAGATTTATAATGTCGACAGTGAGAGTGCATTTTCAGCTTTAATGGTCGATCTGCGCCGTGAAGGACAGAATGAATATGAAACACGCCGTGTGCAGGGAAGAACCGTGAAAGGGTCTTAGATTAGTTTTAAGTTGGTGGATTCAGGAAACTGGACTGGTTTTAGGTTCTTGGTTCTTGGTTTGGAAATGGTTAGTTGATAGTAGATCGAAATCCATTAAGTTATTATGTATTAAGGTGTAATGCTTAACAATGAATTATTTTTTTATCAAATAATTAAATCCAACTGTCATGAAGTTTGCTTTACTTTTCGTGGTGCTCATTCCATTTACGCTTTCTGCCCAATTTGTCAAGGGAGATAAATTTATCGGAGGTTCTGCAGGATTTAATATTCAACGTCCCAGCCAGCATCCGAATTTCACTAATGTGAATGAATCAAATTCATTTTTCATTAGCCCTGAAATAGGATTTTTTACGAGGAATAATTTTGCCATTGGTACTGAAATTCAATACTCACACCAAACAAATCGATACACTTCTACAGATGGGACTGTCGAAGAGACTAAATTAGCCGGATATGGCTTGTCCATTTTTGCAAAAAAATATTATTTCATTACGGATCAATTTTCGTTTGCCCTTAAAGGAAGCACAGGGTACAGGAGAAGCATTGTGAAAGACTTCACAACGACTAATGTACAGGATGTGCATTACCATGCGATCACAGCTGCTATCAGTCCTGCTTTTACTTTCTTTCCTTCATCTGATTGGGGTTTCGAAGCGGGTCTTGGTGGGTTGACATACAGTTTTAGCAAATATGTGGGTTCAGCCCAGGCAGGGCACCGATTGAATTTTAACGCCGGACTGATATCTTTTGGATTAAAATATTTTATTCGTTCAAAAGAAGAATAATCACTGCGTTCCTTTCAGGAAGGGTACAAACTTGAATTTGCCATAAGCCTTGCTTTCAAAAGTGCCATCCGCGAGTAAAGTATATTTCCACATCGTCTGACTGATTTCATCACCGATCGGAATGACGAGGTGGCCACCCACTGTCAATTGATTGATCAGTTTTTCGGGCAGCATGGATGCACCTGCTGTAACAAGAATTTTATCAAAAGGTGCAAACATCGGAAGTCCTTCATAGCCATCGCCAAGGAAAGTTCTGATGGAACGGTAACCAAGTTCTTTCAACAGCTTGTCCGTTTTTTCAAATAGAGCACTCTGGCGCTCGATCGTATAAACCTTCGCACCTAAATCGGAAAGAATGCAAGCCTGATAACCGGAGCCTGTACCGACTTCCAAAACTTTATGCCCAGGTTTGATTTCTAATAAACTCGTTTGAATGGCGACCGTCAGAGGTTGTGAAATAGTTTGCTCACAACCGATCGGGAAGGCTACGTTTTTATAAGCCCAGTCTTCGAAAGCCCGCTCAAGAAAAAGATGCCGGGGCACTTTCATCATGGCATCCAGCACCCGCTCATCACGAAAACCGTCCTGCCGGAGGGTCTCCATCAGCTGCGTTCGCAGTCCCCGAAGCTTATATGTATCTCTTCGCAAGATTGTTTTAATTTACCCAGAAGTTACGGAAAGGAAACGATCCCAATTACAAACACGATGCAATTGACCGGGCGTAAAGCTAGCAAATTATATTATAAAAAAACTTAATATGAGTGAGATCAAATTTGGAACGGATGGATGGCGTGCGATTATCGCAGATGATTATACAGTCAAGAATGTAACCCGGGTGGCTGAGGCGACGGCCATTTTTATGGAGGAGCGGGCTATGCAGAAGGTTGTGATCGGTTATGACTGCAGGTTTGGTGGAAAGATGTTTGCGGAGACTGCTGCCCGTGTTTTCGGTTCGCACAAAATAGAAGTTGTGATGGGTGATCACGTTGCACCGCGTCACCAAGAACATCGAAGGCGCGCCGCTGGACGACGCCTACCAGATCCCCGACACCGAAGCCCTGCCGATCATCTTCGACCTGCTAAGACACGAGGGACTTTGCCTCGGC
>JANMVA010000705.1:0-4057 GCA_031392195.1 Saprospiraceae bacterium
AAAAGCCAACAGAAGAACATATAATTTCCATCCCGAAAGTTGAAATACCAGTCACACAATCTGAAGTTAAATCTGAACCTGTATCTGAAACTGCATCACCGGCAGCAAAAAAGGTTTCATTCGCAGACCAGGTTATGGATATTTCTATCCCTTCTTTAAAAGGCCTGGGCAGCATCCGCCAAAATGCACAGGAACTGCATGAAGAGGAAAAGAAAAAAGTACCGGTCCTTACTTTACCCGCCGTTATTGATTTCTGGAAAGCATATGCCGAAGGTCATGATTCACCTTCCGTGCGTCAGACAATGACAGAAGCTATCATAGAAGTCAGGGATGAAAAAACAATCCTGATCCGCACAGGCACACAGACCAGCAAGAACAGGATCCTCAATGAAACCAATCTGATCGAGGGTTTACGCAGCCTTGTCCGAATCCCCGATCTGCAAATCGTATTTGATATCGATCCCGATCTCGATCGCACAAAAGATATCATCAAACCCAAAAAACTGTTGACCAACAGGGAGAAGTTTGAAATTCTTTCAGCGAAAAATCCTTTGATTAATAATCTGAGGGATAAGTTGGATCTTATCCCTGATCAGGAGGATTGATTTTTGTTACCCGTTGGGCGTAGGTTGACCTACGTCCTGGTGTCAGCAAAACTGCGTTTTGCGAAGGGAAATCAAACTCTTTGCAAAGAGTTTCATCAAACTTATCATAAACTGAAATTGACATCCGAGCGCTCGGACAGTTTTGAGAGACATATTCTTCTTCTCGAAATGAAAACAAATTTTATTCTACCTCCGCCATTATTAATCACAGACTTGTGCGTATTTAAATGTGCTCTTTTTTCATTTCGATTAGCATTAACTGCGGCCCAAAATTGTTCGACCGATACGAAAGCCGGCTTTTTCCTTTTCTGGGAAAAAAGCCGAGCGAGTGGAATGTGAAAAGGCGAGCGAGCAAACCCGGTGCTAAAAATTTCCAATTTAATTTTCCCAATGCTCTATGCAAAGAATTCATTCCTCTTTCCGAGAAAACTATCTCATTTTTAACCCCGGGGTTGCGTAGCACACAGGGGAGAGAAATTTCGCAGAAATTTTGTAGGGGTAAATAGGGTCTACTTCATCTTAATTCTAACCTTCCCCTCCGTCAGCTCAATCACATCCGTCTCTTTCTGTTTCTTATACCCATTCCCTTCCGGATCAATATCCTGTTCGAAACCAGTGGCACCGGTCACCGCTTTATTTTCCATTTTATCCACAAGTCTTCCTACACCACCGAAGGCAGTCGTCGTCGTTTTTTATTTACAAAATGATCCCCCCAGCTTGCAGCTAAAGGTGAAAAAAGTAAAAACATCAAACCCCAACGTGACTTAAACCGTTTCGAGATTATTTTCGGACATGCCCACATGATACTCCATACGCGGTGATTTTGTCTCTTCGACATATTTCACCGTTGCGAGACCTTTATACAAACCCGTGGCATAGGCTCTCTCCGTATTTTCACGGGTATCCGGATGATAGGCATCCACGATCAGGTAAGTACCCGGTTCTTTGATTTCTGTTCCGTCATAAGCCGCAAGCCAGATCCGCAAACTCTTATCCGGGCTTATTTTATTTCCGGTAATGTATCCATACTGGCCAATCCGGATGCGGCGAGGCTCTGTTTTATACTCGGTACCATTGACCATGACTGTCATCGTGCTGACATCCGTTTCTTGTGCATGGATCGTGCAAAAAGTCAATAAGAGACCGGAAAGAATAAGAAATGATTTCATGATAGATCAATTTTTACATTTATAATTTTGATTCAAACCTGGTTATTCCGGGGTGTGGAATGAATAGCGGGCGATGATACATTGCTGTATAAATTCTAATTTAGACAAATGAATTGGAAAAAGAAAATATTTAACTACCGCGGACCCGGGACAATGAATGTGCTACCCCGGCTTAATTTCTTAGCGATCGCTCTTACGATTCTCATTTTTGCCAACACCGGAATTGTTTCAGGACAAAATATCCTCGAATTTCCCGTCGATAATATCTCTGAAATGATCCACAATGGAACCGTCGACGTGAAGCATAGCCAACTCGACATCGGATCCATCAATGACGTCTTCGATCACAATGATGCTTCACTTGCCAGAAGCGCCAATATCAATCCATTGGTGATCACACTTACTTTTCCATTTCCCGTTCGATTTGGTGGTTCACGCATTTTACAAACTTATGGTGATGGATGGTGGACACTTGAAGCCGCAGATACGGAATATGATCTTACCTACCAGACCGGATCATATCAACAATTTTTCACCATGTCTTCTTTGTTGAATGATGTTGCTGATGAAATCACATTTCCTGATGAAACAAAAAAGATCATTCGCCTTACGGTAAGCCGGACAACGGGCGATGATTATGTCCACCTGAATGAATGGCAACTCGTGGATGCAACGGCTGAAGTAGAGATCACATCTGTTTGCGTAAGACCTTCTGAACTCTATTTACTTCCGGACACCCATTTTGAAATTGAAATGTATGGAATGGATGCGACTGGCTTTGCGTATCCGATAGGAAGGGATCTGGTATGGGGTGTGGATAATACGTCTTTAGTCAGCCTGGATTGGCTGCCTCCTGTCCTGAGAGTTAGTGCGTATGCTAATCCCGGAAACACAACAATACATGCCGGATGGAAAGATCTTTCTTTTGATGTTCCGGTACACATTGTAGAGGATTTCACGCCAAAAAAAGCATCGACACGCGTGGTCAATGTCTCCCTCGTCATCATCGATCCACCGATCGCTGCAGAAGGTGGTCTTCGTTTTCATGAACGCTTTGGATGGGAAGCACCCACATCTCTTGCTAATAAGCTTGTGGATAGCCTGAATGCAGCAAGTGACGGAGTGGTAGACTATCAAATTATTTCCACCTATGATGAACCCATTCTTTATGCTGCATTAGAAGGCACAACAATAACCGTTGATTCCATGTATCGACTCTTTTTAGAACCTGGCTGGGAAACGTTTCATGCGCTTGAACAAACAGGAGGTTTTGCATTTGATTACAATGGATTACTGGCGGCACATGATTTTTGCGCCAGCAGCAACATTCACCAGATCGATGAGGTCTGGGTTTATTCGATGCCCTTTACTGGCATGTATGAGAGTAGGCTCACTGGTGATGGTGCATTCTGGTATAATTCGCCACCATTAACCGGCAATGATTGTATTGATCAGTTACCGGTCATGGGTTTTAATTATGAACGCGGACTGGCAGAAGCGATGCATAGCTTCGGCCACCGGGTAGAAAGTGCGATGGCACATACTTTCGGTCGCTGGAATTATGATGCTGAGAAAAAAAATGATTGGGAAAAATTTACTTCCTACGACAAAGTCACACCGGGAGAAGCTCATGTCGGCAATATCCATTTCCCACCGAATGGAAGAAATGATTATGATTACAGCTGGTACCTTCCGGTTGAGTCTTATGAAGAAAATTGGTCCCGATACCCTTTCTTGTTTGATCAACACCATTTGGTCGGTTCCAAACAATGGGATCATTCGCACCTGGGATTCATGTCCTTTTGGTTTAGCCGCCTACCCAACTCTACCTGCAAGAACCGTGATGGCATCTTAAACAACTGGTGGACCTATATCGTCGATTACAACGAAGGCAAAACATTAGAAGCCCAAACCTCAGATTGCAATTGCGATTATGTCTCAACGATAACATCCACTGATCCAATTGAATCTTTTCAATTTCGTATCTATCCAAATCCAGCCACTGATAAATTAATGATTGAAACCAAATTGCAACATGAAATTGTGCGCGTTGGGATTTATAATGTATCAGGAATCAGGATGAGGGTTGTTGAAATTCCCGTTGGAAACCAGATCACTGAAGTTGACATTCGGGATCTTCCTGCAGGGATTTATTCCGTCAGGTCTGAAGATCAATCCTCCCGTTTTTCATCTGCGTCCTTTACTGTCATCAGGTAAAGAATTTGGGTTTAGGGAAATAATTTCACCTTCAAAACAACCTCAAAAACCTCCACAATTGACTCA
>JANMVA010000019.1:0-10083 GCA_031392195.1 Saprospiraceae bacterium
CGCCGCGGGCGGGATCACGCTCGGTCCTTTGGTGTGATTTGATTGAGATATCCTTTGTACGCGTAGGCCTTCGCTAATGCAGGCCACGCCAGGAAAAAATCACGATCTGCTTCTGTAGATTTTTTAAAGTAATGAATGGCCTTGTCGATATAGCCATGATTCATTTGCTTCCATTCGTATCGTCCCTTATGATAAAACTCATATACATCCGATTGGGTATTTGGTTCTTCATTAGGAATGGAGAAACGCTTCTCATAAGATTGTTGAAAACTTGCTTTCAGTTTGTTGGCAATCATAGCGGCGATTTCATCCTGCAACTGAAATACGTCTGACAACTCTCTGGTATAAGTTTCACTCCATAAATGAAAATCATCTGCTGCATTGATCAATTGTGCTGTGATCCGCACTTTTTTTCCGTGACGTCTCACACTTCCTTCGAGGATGTGATCGATGCCCATTTCCTGGTGGAGTTGCCGCAGGTTGACTTGTTTGTCTTTAAAAGTGAAGCTGGAAGTTCTGCTTGTCACTCTTAATCCCTCTAATTCTGAAAGCGCAAAAATGATCTGCTCCGTAATGCCATCGCTGAAAAAATCATTTTCAGGGTCATTGCTGAGGTTATAAAAAGGAAGCACCATGATCGATTTTTCCTTGAAGCCTAGCTTGCCTGCCAGATCAATTGGATCAGGTACTTTGATGCCATCATGTATCACCGCATGCAGATTCATCGGATGACGAACATTCTTTAATTCGAATTGTCCCAGGTCTTTTGTTCGGATCGATTCGTGGTGTTTTATTTCTTCAAACACTTTAGAAGAGATCAATACAGAACCTGGTACGCAGATTCGTTCAATCCTGCTGGCGATATTGACACTATCACCATAGATGCCATCAGGACCTAATAGAATATCACCGGTATTGATGCCTATACGCAATGGGATCTGGGGAGGATTTGTAAATTCCAGTTGCATGGACAGGGCACACCGGACGGCGTCGAGGGAGCTATCAAAGATGCTGAGGGTGCCATCGCCGTAGTATTGAATGATGGTTCCTTTATGGTCACGGGTCAACCGGTCGACGACTTCTTTGTGTCGTTGGCGTACAAGTATAGCGTGCTCTTCGTTTTTTTGCATCAACGAAGTATAGCCCGATATATCATTAAATACTACAGCGGCCTGTCGTCGTTTCATGGCTAATTCTGGTCACGATGATACAAAGGTATATACACTTCATGGAGCCTTTAACGGCTCATTCACATGTCTTAAGTATCTGCGAGGGCATGTAATGCGGAAATTAATCGATCTAAGTCCGATTTTACGGTGTAGACATGGGGAGTTACCCTGACCCCTCGCACATTTTCGTATTCGATCGAAGTAGTGTGAATTTTAAATTTACTATGTAGGGCTTCTCCCAATTCAACAGGCGTCATTCCTTTCACATTGACAATGCACAATGCACAACTTCGCTCCGGGCTTGTATCTGTATTAATCTCAATTTTCGGATGATCTTTTACACCGTTGGTCCAATATTCTTTCAGGTACTGCAACCTTTCTTGCTTTAGTTGCGTCCCGATCGATAGATGAAAATCAATTGCCTGACCGATCGCCTGCTCGATAGCAAATGAGCGGGTGCCCAGTGATTCAAACTTCCGGATGTCTGCTGATTCAGGTTCACTATGAGCAAGCAACGGATATAACTGACTGATGTGTTCTTTTTTAACATACAACATGCCTGTTCCAAAAGGGGCACACAACCATTTATGCAGGCTGGTGCCGCAATAATCAGCTCCGAGCTCAGGTATTGTAAATTGTATGTGAGCAAAAGAATGGGCACTATCCACCAGCACCTGCGCAGATTTCGCATGTGCGCGGTCAGCAATTTTTCTGACCGGTAGAATGTGCCCGTTCCAATTGATCATATGGGTGATATGGACGATGCGCACATCTGAAGTAATCTGGTGATCAAATGCGGCAACAATTTCATCATTGGTCATGCGGGGAAGATCGAGCTCGACCCATTTCAGGACAATGCCCTCCCGATGTTCTCGTTGCTTCCATGCATTAATCATATTTGGGTAATCAAGTTTCGAGAGCACAACAGCATCTCCTCTTTTAAGTCTCAATCCAAATATGATTGTTTCCAAAGCCTCACTGGAATTGCGGCAGACAGAAATTTCTTCAGCGGAAGTGCCGGCGAGATCAGCGAGTCTTTGTCTTAATGGCTCCCTTCCCTGATCAAGGACACGCCACATATAATAAGAAGGTGCTTCATTGCACATCTTTGTATATCGCTCGTGTGCTTCCTGGACAATGATCGGCTGCGGGCTGACTCCCCCGTTATTAAGATTGAGCAATCCGGGAGAAGAGCTATACATTGACTTCACCTGGTACCAGAATTTTTCGTCCTGGACGGTTGCGCCGATAAACTCATTTGTTGACTGAAACCGGTTTCGGTGATCCGTGATCCACCTGTGATCCGGATTGGACAAAGCGAGGTTAGGCATTAACGGGATGACACCGGCAGTGGCGATTCCCTGTATAAATGTGCGGCGTTGAAAAGACTTCATGGTGGGTTTGGTTATCCTTTTGTTAAAGCTATGCTTTTAATGAAGAAATCATGGCATCTTACATCCTGTCCATCAAAATTAAATCAGATGAAACACTATACACTCTTCCTTATTCTCAGTTTATCCGGATCTGTCTTCCACAGTATTTCAGCTCAAAGTACATTTCTAGATGATTATAAACTGAAATGGAAAAATGCTTCGGAATATACATTGGAGTTTGCTCATGTCATGCCCGAAGACAATTATGGTTACACTCCGACAAAAATCGAGATGACATATGGAGAGCAATTAAAGCATATTGCGGGAAATATGGTCTGGCTCTGTTCTTCCTATTTGTTAGGTGAAAAAACAACGATTGATCCGTCAAAAACAGGCAATTCGAAAAAAGAGATCATCGCAGTTCTCGACAAGGCATTTGCATATGCCAATCAGACTGTATCGAATCTGAGTGAAAGTGAGTTAAATGAAAACGTTGATTTTTTTGCTGGGAAGATGACGCGGAGGAGAGTGCTTTTTTTATTGACCGATCACGTCACACATCATCGTGGACAGTTGGTGGTGTATTTGCGAATGAAGAATGTAGAGCCACCAAGTTATCGGGGATGGTAATTATGGGGTGATGGGGTGATTTGGTGATGGGGTGATAAATATGGAGTGATTGGGTGATGCGGTGATGGAGTGATTATGGGGCGATTGGGTGATGGGGTGATGATCAAAAATTATTAGTTTAAGTAATAGTTTATTCGTTTTTCTGTTAGGTTGGGAATTAGGACGCCATTATTTTTACAATTCACCAACCGTTGAAAACATGAAACAGGAAGAATTTAATGACCTCTTTAGAAGAAGGTCAAAGCAATTGGCATTAGATATCATTCATCTGGTAAGTTCATTAAGTATTCAGACGCACTAAGTATTATTCGCAAACAACTAATCCGTTCATCCACATCCGTAGCCGCGAATTTCAGAGCTGTTTGTCGAGCCAGGTCAGAAAAAGACAGATATGCCAAGTTGTGCATAGTGGTGGAAGAAGCAGATGAAACTTTATTCTGGATCGAAATGATGGTCGAAGGCGGATTTATCCCTATGGATCAATTCAAGGCTATAGAAAATGAAGGATTCGAAATACTAAATGTGATGTCAGCTTTCAAAAAAAGAGTATAGATCAAGCTGAGAATAGAATGAATGATGGATATCTTAAGTTAACATTGAAATGAGGTGATCACTCCATCACTCCATCACTCAATCACCCCATCACTCCATTAATTCTTCTCAAGCTGTTGGGTTCAGTTTCCGGGCTTTCCTAATAGAAGGGCTTTTGAGCATCTTCACCAGGCTCTTCGCAAGTTTATTATCCCTGTTGAGTTTAACAGCTTTTTTGGCATAGGTATAGGATTCGTTGTAATGCTTCAACTGATAAAGTGTTTCAGCAATTTGATGAAGTGTCACATCGTCAGCAGGGTTCAATTTCTCCGCTTTTTTAAAATTGGCCAGGGCTTTTTTGAAATGCGAGTTTTCATAATAAATCACTCCAAGCGACTTATACACTTCAAGGTAACTCGGGTTAAGCTCCACGGCTTTTTCCCATAAACCAATTCCTTCAACATAATCATGAGTTGCGACAAGAACAGAACCCATTTTATAACTCGATGTATCCGGGTTAATGCCCCGATCAATCGATTTTTGAAATGCTACGAGTGCCTTGGGATAAGATTTTGATCGCAACAATCTGTCTGAAGCAAAAAATAATTCTTCATCCGATAACGTATTGAGAAAATCCATGAACTCATGTTCCGGAACTATGAAAGGATTGACGTCTGCTTTGAGAATAGTGAATCCCTCATAATCATCGATCAGGAATTTAAATTTGATCAGCCTGAATTTACTTTCGAGCTGAGCCATCGTACTCCGCGAATGGATCTCATTTCGCATGATGCGCAATCTCCATTCCTTACCTGCAGGTGTGATGCTGATGATCTCAAAAGAATCCTGTTCCATCCTTTTTGCGAAATCGTAGAGAAATTCCTTCCGGAGGTCTTTATATGAATATTCATACCGCAGGACACCCGTTGTCTGAAGGTTATTTTTTTCAGCTGCTGTAAATACGGAATCAATTCGATCAATCCGTACATCCTTACCTAAAAGATTCTGCGATTTCGTAAATGAAAGGAAATTTAGAATCGCGGGAATTAACAAAAGTGGATACGCAAACCGGCGAACGGACCTGTGGAAAGTGAAAGAAGTTGTATTACTCATGGTCAATTGGACTCAGAAGAAGTCCGGATGAGGATAAAACACCTTCTGGAGATCAAAGTTTTGACCAGGCAGGATTTAACATCCGCATTTGACCATAAAGCAAAAAAAAAGAGCCGGGCTCCTACAACCAGGCTCTAACTATGAAAATCTATTACCCTCTCGTTTATATAGCAGCTTTAATCCGTTTTCGGAGTGCCTTCGATGACAAAGCGCAATTTAGCCTTGTCTGTCGATGGTATTACCTGTTGATTCCTTACATAGGTCAGGTTATACACATTGGCGATGGTGCTGCTGAATTTTTCAAACACGGTTCCCAATTCATCAATGTTGTCAGGGAAGGCGGCCGTGCCACTGCTGGAAGCAAGTGATTCCAACACTGGTCTGTCTACTCCCCCATTACCATCAAGTCCGATTGTAAAACTGTTGATGTTTCCTGCGTTATCGAGTTTATCAAGCAAATAGCTTGGTGTAAACTCAGGATCTGAATTATTGTCTGTTCCGTCGGTGAAAACAAGCAGCGCTTTACTTTCTGCCTGTCCGTTTTCGAGGAAGTCAATTCCCATATTGACAGCTTCATACAATGAAGTAAAAGGTCCCTGCTCGAGGCTTGCGATATAATTCTGCAAGGCTGCCTTATTGCTTGTCGGTGGAAAACTGTGAATATCATCTGAGAAATCCACGATCCCAATTCTGGCTGTTGGAATTTCGGTCAGTATCTTCGTTACGAAATTGTTGGCGTAGATCTTCACCTTTTCAAAATCAGCTCCCAGTGATGCACTCTCATCGAGCACCATCATGATCAGCATGTCCTGAACAGGAGAATAATTCATCGTGAATTCAACATCCACCTTCCAGTCATTGATGTCTTCCCGCCATTCATAAGCGGTGATGCCTTCAATCTGGTAGTTGACATTATTGTCGTCGATGATGCGGACGTTGTCGATAATGACATTGGTAAATTTGGGGGGTACAGTGATACCTGTGAAAGTCTTTGTAAAATCGATCTTCACTTCCGGAGAAGTGTTGACTGCATCGAATGTAATTTGAGGTGTTGTACCGGTGTTATTCCAAAAATCGATGTAGAGCTCAAACTCCCTGCTTTTTGGACTGACATCCGGTCCACTGCCACATGCACTGAAAAAAAGCACGGTGGCTGCCACTGATAATAACCTGAAGATCTTCATCATATAAATTTTATTTATTGACTATCAAACATGGGGTGATTGATAATATCCTTGGAACCCGGATAGAACCCGAATGAAGGGTTACTGTAATGAGAACCAATTTTTTAGACATGAGTATTAATGTTAATATGAACACTCAAACCAGAGCAATTATTATGCCAAAAAGCCCGCTGATGAAGGATAAGAAATGTTAAATACCAGGCTAAAGAATAAATATTGAGGTCATAACAAATAGATTTCAAGACAATTATCTAATTTCGACTTGTCTTACCCACAATCCCCTTTCTTAAGATTATTCGATCATATCCCTCCCTCCACGGTAGGATCTTTTTCTGTTATGGCCTGAGTGTTCAGGTTGATGACGATTTGCAAGTTCACCCTTTGTTTTTTTTGAGCGTCGCGTAGACGTGGTGATTCTGGTTTCCGGTTAATCTCATTCTTTAATTCTTTCTACATTGGAGCAGCATGAAAAGCCTCCAGCGACAACGGGAAATTTATCTGAATGGGTTAGCCGGAAATACTTCCAAAACACCTTTTTCATTTGATGGCCTTGAACAAAAGGCCATGCACTCATTGCCACGCGAAGCATTTGCCTATTTGTCCGGTGGTGCCGGTCACGAGACCACTATGCGCAATAACAGGCAGGCGCTGGACGAGGTCAAAATCCATCCGCATATGCTGGGTGGTGTGCAGGAGGTCCGTATGCAACTAAATTGGAGGGAGCATATGCTTCCTGCACCTTTTATGTTGGCTCCGATCGGTGTATTGGAATTAGCACATAGAGAAGGTGACCTTGCCGTTGCAAAAGCTGTTGCACCTCTGGGAATACCGATGATCATCAGTAGTCAAGCTTCATTTCCGATGGAAGAAATTGCGAAGCACCTGGGTGATTGCCCGCGGTTGTTTCAACTCTATTACAGCAAGTCACAGGAACTATCAAAGAATTTTATCAGGCGTGCGGAAGCAATTGGTTGCAGTGCGATTGTCGTGACGCTTGACACAACATTACTGGGATGGCGCAATCGCGATCTGTCCTTTGGCTATTCACCTTTTCTAAATGGCAAAGGGATCGCTCAATATTATTCTGATCCTGTATTCAATAAGTTGCCCGATCCGGTTGCAGACAATTTAATAAAGCCATCAATAACTTTCAATCTCGTTCAGTCTATCATAAACCTAAATCGTCGTATTCCCGGAGGAACATTATCAAACTTCCGTTCTAAAAAAGCGATGAACGCTGTCCGAAAATTCACTTCGATATTCAGTAATCCCGCTTTGAACTGGGATGATATTAAGCTGATACGTGAATGGACTAAGCTTCCTGTTTATCTCAAAGGCATATTGAGAGCCGACGATGCTGAAAAAGCTGTTCAGGCCGGAGTTGACGGCATCATTGTTTCCAATCACGGTGGCCGGCAAATAGATGGCTCCGTTGCGACGGCCGAGGTTTTGCCTTCCATTATTTCGATTGTGAGAAACAGAATTGAGGTATGGATGGATAGCGGAGTTCGGACAGGCAGTGACATCTTCAAATGCAAGGCAATAGGTGCAACCGGTGTGATGATCGGGAGGCCTTATGCTTACAGCCTGGCGATCGGAGGTATAGATGGCATGAGAGATTGTTTGATAAATCTCATGGCCGAGTTCGAGTTGACAATGGCTCTAAGCGGCTGCAGCACCATCAATGAAATCCATTCTGATCTTATCCAACATCCATGGAAGACCACATAAGTTTTATTCTAAATGATCTCGGTGAGGATCGGGAGAAATATTTTAATGCCATCTCACCACCGGTCATCCAGACGAGCAATTTTGTTTTCCCCGATGCCAATGCATTTCGTGAAGCCATCCTGGATGAAGCAAACGCTCACATCTATACCAGAGGGAACAATCCAACGGTTGAGATCCTTCGAAAAAAAATAGCTGCTCTTGAAGGAACGGATGATGCGCTTGTCTTTGCGAGTGGCAGTGCAGCAATCGCAGCAGCCATCATGACTTGTGTGGGCCAGGGTGATCATGTCATCTGTGTACGACATCCGTATAGCTGGACATCTGCATTGCTCAACAGGTATCTATCCAGATTCGGTGTGCTGCATGATTTTGTAGATGGCAGTAACCTGCAAGCAATCGAAACTTTGGTGAAGCCCACGACGAAACTTTTGTTCCTTGAAAGTCCAAACACATTCACATACGAGTTGCAGGATATTGAAGGATGTGTCGCAATTGCAAAACGACATCATCTGATCACCGCCATTGATAATAGTTATTGCAGTCCACTATTTCAACAACCTGCCAAAATGGGCGTGGATATCATCATTCATTCAGTGACCAAGTACATCAATGGTCATAGTGATGTCGTAGCAGGCATTGTATGCAGCACTCGAAAAATCATCAGTAAAATGTTTGTGGATGAATACATGACACTGGGAGGAATCATTTCACCCCACGATGCTTCATTGATCATCCGGGGTCTGCGGACGCTTCCGATCCGAATGGAAAAAATCGAACGTTCGACCAGAGTAATTGTAGATGCACTGAAAAATCAACGCGTCATCAAAAGGATCATTTATCCATTTGATAGTTCTTTTCCACAGTATGAATTGGCGAAGAAGCAAATGAGCGGTTGCGGTGGTCTGTTTACGATCGAATTCGATCTTCCTGATATTGATTCTTTGCTCAGGATGATCGGTCATATAAAGCGATGGAAAATTGCTGTATCCTGGGGCGGACATGAAGCATTGATGTTGCCCATCGCTGCGCTGTACAATCTGCCCGGCAGGAATGATCCGCATATCCCGTGGAATTATGTGCGGTTTTACGTGGGTTTGGAAGAACCTGATTACTTGCTGGAGGACTTATTTAATTCTTTTCAATCTTTCCAGGAATAAGGTTTTCTTCCCTATATTTGTCTAATTAATCTATAACATCATTGGACAAAATAAAAATTTCTTTTTCAATCTCTGAGCTGTCTGAACTAACCGGGATCAGTGCTCATTCGATCCGGATCTGGGAAAGAAGATACAGTCTATTGGAACCGGTTCGCACCGACAGTAATATCCGGCGCTACACCAATGATGATCTCAGAAAACTGCTCAATATTTCGTTGCTTCTCAAGGAAGGACTAAAGATCTCTGAGCTGGCTAACTATTCTGATCAGCAATTGAATGCACGGGTCAATTCCATGATCTCTACTGTTCAGGTTGACCAGCAAGCCATGAATGAATTGAAAATGGCTATGCTCTATTTCGATACGAGGAAATTTGAAGACATCTATAACAGACTTTCGGGATCAATGTCTTTTTATGATATTTTTCTAAATATAATGATCCCTTTCCTGGATCATATCGGCTCTTTGTGGCAGACTAATAGCATCTCTGTAGCCCATGAACACTACGTTTCAAACCTTCTCAGGCAAAAATTATTTTTCCAGGTTGAAAAGTTGCCAAAGCCAGATCCCAATGGTGAGAAACTTTATGTTTTATTCCTCCCCATTCATGAATTACATGAATTGGGATTGCTGTTTATTCACTATATCCTTCTGCTCAATGGCTACAATTCCATCTACCTCGGACCTGACGTTGGATTACCTTCACTTGAAGGTATTCCGGTTCAAAAGCCGCGGGTTTTTGTTACATACCTGACGATCACGCCTGCTGAAGAATTATTGGTGGATTTTTTTGCCGAAGCGAAGAAAACTTTGCTTGGCCCTCAGGATCAGTTACATGCATTAGGTCACCGGGTGCGAAACTTTAAGCCAACGCGAGGCACCAAAAATATTTTTATTTATCCTTCCTTAAAAGATTATCTGGCAACAAATAATATCCTACATTTGTCTAAGTAATTACATATTTACTTAGACATAATGGTTCCCTCAGCAATTGTCATTGGTTCTGGCTTTTCTTCACTCTCAGCTGCTTCTTACCTGGCTAAAGCCGGATATGACGTCACGGTATTGGAGAAGAATCAGGAGGCCGGTGGCAGGGCCCGAACCTGGTCCGAGAAAGGATTTACGTTTGATATCGGTCCGACCTGGTACTGGATGCCCGATGTTTTTGAAAACTACTTTGCGGACTTTGGTTATAC
>JANMVA010000103.1:0-4654 GCA_031392195.1 Saprospiraceae bacterium
GCACACTGCTGCGCTACGCGACGAAGAGCTGTCACTGAGCCAGGCAAAAAGAGAATTGGCCTAAATTCAGTGAATGGAACGAAGCGAAGATGTCATTGAAGAGCAGATGACGGAATCCATTTTTAGCAACATCCAGTGCAAGTTGCCCGGCATCATCCGGATTCAACTGGCCATCCTTCATCTTGTTGATGGTTGAACACAATTCAAAAAGACGGGCCATCGACTTCGGTACATTGAAGTCATCATTCATTTCTTCAAAAGCAGCATAGATCCCCTCTTCAAGTTCGCGCGAAAGATCAGTATTAGATTTCTCAACAGTCGAATGAAGTGTGTTCAAAGTATTATATGCTTCGAGCAATCTCTTATATCCTTTTTCTGCACCCGCTAATGAAGCATCATTCAGATCGAGTGTACTGGAATAATGCGCCTGCAAAAAGAAAAACCTGACTGCCATCGCAGAATACGATTTGCTGATATGTGGACTATCACCGGTGAACAATTGCTCAGGCGTGATATTATTTCCCTCACTCTTCGACATTTTTTTCCCATTCAACAATAGCATGTTACTATGGATCCAATAATTCGCCGGCTGCAATCCACAAGCTCCATAGCTCTGTGCAATTTCATTTTCATGATGTGGAAATTTCAGATCATTTCCTCCACCATGTATATCAAATGTGTCACCTAAATATTTTGTACTCATGACCGAACATTCCAAATGCCAGCCGGGAAATCCATTTGACCATGGCGCATTCCATCGCAACAAATGTCTTTCATCTGCTTTGATCCAGATCGCAAAATCAGCCGGATGTCTTTTCTCTTCCTGATTTTTCAATTCACGCGATTCCACCAATAATTCATCCACTTTGCGGCCGGATAATTTTCCATACACATCCGTTTCCTTCAGAAGCTTGGCGACATCGAAATACACACTGCCACCTGCTTCGTATGCATAGCCTCTTTTAATTATCTCAGCAACCATTTCGATCTGTTCGACAATATGTCCTGTCGCGCGAGGTTCGATGTCGGGTTCAAGTGTATTGAAGCGGCGCATGATGGCATGGAAGCCATTGGTATAGCGCTGCACGATTTCCATCGGCTGCAGTTGCTCAAGGCGTGCTTTCTTGCTGATCTTGTCTTCGGCATTTGAATCGACATCGCCTTCGAGGTGGCCTACATCGGTGATATTCCGGACATACCTGACTTTGTAGCCCAGAAAAAGCAAATAGCGGTAGATAACATCGAAACTGATAAATGTCCGGCAGTTGCCGATATGCACATCGTTGTATACGGTCGGACCGCACACATACATGCCTATCCTTCCTTCCACGATCGGCTTGAATTCTTCCTTCTGGCCACTATAACTATTGTAGATCTTCAGACTCATGGCGGCAAAAATAAGCTATTTGAGGCGAGGTCTCAGGACCCTGCCGGCTTAATACAGATGCCCGCGCTGATGGGGTAGTGGTCGCTATACGAAAGGTGGTGGGTGGCGTGATCTTTAAAAATTATATCCGGAGTGCTCAACAAGTAATCAATCCGCAGCAGCGGCAATTTGCTTGCGTAGGTGGTGCTCAGGCCAAATCCCTTTTCCCGGAAGCTGTCCTTCAAGCCATCGGTCAACACATTATAAGTATGTGACAGAGGTGTATCATTTCCATCACCAGCGATGAGTACAGGGTATTTGCATCCCGTCATATGATCGCGCATGGTCTTTGCCTCAATTGCTCTCTTCTGCGTAGTACGTCGATAGCGGGAGACGATAAATTTGATGTTGTTCCAGGTATTTTCATTTTGCAGATCCATGTCCTCGATCAGTTCTTCGGTGGTGTTGGTGATACGATTGGAAACAAGATGCATATTATACACACGCACGATTCCTTGCGGCGTTTTGATATCGGCCCACATAGAGCTCGGTCCTGTTTCGGCGCCTTGCAGTTGGCCATTTTTGATGATGGGGTAGCGGGACAATAACCACAATGAAGACTTAGATGCATGCACGCTATGGTCGAGGCCAAATCGTTTGGCGATGATGGCACCTTTGCTGGCTTCTTGTAAACAGATGATGTCCGGATATTCTTTGAGGTCCGTCAATGCATTGTACAGTGAATCGACACGAGCCTGGAAGCCGGCATTTTCACCCACCGGGATCATGGACAGGCCGCGCATATTGTATGAAAGCACGCGGATGGATTCAGGGCATGCTTTTTTTTCTGAACCTGAAGGAAGCAACTGAATATATTTTTGATGAAGGCCAATGCCGCCTAACAGGGTTACGATTGACAACATGCAAAGCCAGCTTCTAAAAAATATCCATCCAATGGCGAACAGGAAATTGATAAATAGGGTGAAAGGGTAGGCGAGTGCGAGTAAGGAGAGCCATCCCCATTTTGAAACACTAACATACGGAGTGATGTAGGTGAGAATGAGAACGATGACAAACAGGATGTTGACTACGAGGATGAATTTTTTCAACCGGCCTGCACCTGGTTTACTTTTGGCTCGCGTCATGCAGGAATTTTTTTTCGTCCTCACTGAGGCTGTCAAAGCCTGACTTCTTTATTTTTTCTAAAATGAAATCCAATCGTTCCTGGTAATCCATAAATGATGGGGAAGGAGGAGCTTGGACATCGCGTTGTCGCGTGCCACTGCGTTGTTTGACTTCGATCGGCACACGTCGCTTAGCAATTTGCACGGGTCTGCGTTTGGGTCGCCGGAAATAATTGACCATGCGCCGGAATCCTAATGTAAGGTCGCTTCCTTGTCTCAGCATGTGCACATAAAAAAATCCAAAAGCCGCGCCGCCAAAGTGAGCCATCTGTCCACCTTGGTTCTCCATGTTCAAAAAGCTGACCATGTAGATCACTAAAAGTCCGAAGACAATATATTTTAACCGCACATCCCCAAACAGGAGTAATCGCATCTGGTAATCAGGCGCGGTCATTCCGGCCGCTGCAACGATCCCCATAATGGCTCCTGATGCACCGTGCAGTGTGCTTCCTTCCGGATAGAAAAATGGGGCTGAAATCAGGTAGAACAATGCACCGGTTAATCCTGAAAAGAGATACAGCGGCAGCATGCGATGATCGCCGAGCAAATCGCCTGCTATTCGTCCAAACCAATACAGCACCAGCATATTAAAGATCATGTGGAATAAGCCGACATGGGTGAACATGTGTGAAAAGATGAGCCAGGGATGTTTGAGATCCCAGACCGGGTCCTGTGACAGGAATATGTATTGCATGATCCGGTCAGCAAGGCTTATGGTGTCCCCTGCCTCATTAATATCAATTTCAATACCTCTTGTAAAGGCTTTCACAATGACCAAAAGCAGGAAAATCGCCACATTGACAATGATCAGCCGGGTAATGGTATTACCTGTCTGGAACTGGAATTTTATATCGTCGACGATGGATCTGAACACTTTACCAAATGTAGGTCTTATCCCACAAAACGAGACATGGGCTGCGAATGTTGGTTTGAAGCCCGAATTACCCGATGAACGGGCTGTAATTCAGACAAAAGGAGGACGAGCTGACTTTATTCCGGAGACAACCTGATTCTTCATTAAAATCCGCATCAGTGTGGCACATCTAAAGTGTGGCACACTTAAGATGTGGCACACCTAGGTGTGCCACACTGAATTAAGTGCTTGATTGTTAGGCGCTCTGAATTGTTATCCACATGCCTTTCTTTGGTGTGATGATTTTGGAGAAAAAACTATTTGAGGAACTTCCCCCCATGTTTCCAATGCTTCGCCAGCAAAAACCCTGCAAGCGCTCCACCGAGATGCGCAAAGTGCGCAACGTTTCCACCGGTACCAGTCATACCCTGGTATAAACCGATAACAATCAATATAACAGCCATCAACCAGGCTTTAATTGGAATAGGTGGGAATAACAACTGAAGTTGTCGATCGGGGAATAAGGTGGCAAAAGCAATGGTCACCCCAAAAACTGAACCTGATGCACCCAGAACAGAAAAGAAAGGAGCAAAACCTATTTGACCAGTTAAGTAAGGAAAATACCAAACAAGGAAATGTGCAGCTAAAGCCACGAGCCCGGAAATAAAATACAAGCCTAAAAACTTCTTGGCTCCCAGGGTCATTTCTACAACCGGACCAAGGAAAAAGAGCGAAAGCATGTTAAAAAGAATATGGGATATGTCTGCATGCGTGAACATGTAGGTAATAATTTGAAACGGACGAAAAAGACCATGTGCTTCATGATAATAGGGCACCAGTTCGGGCCTAAATTCATTTAATGAGTTTAAAAGGTCAGGATAAGCGACGGGCGAATAAAATGATAACATTTCTCGCCAGCCGGAGGGCAATAACTGCATTCCTATAAATACAAGCACATTAATAATCAACAGGTGCTTGACGATCGGGGTGATGGGCATCATATAAGCACGAATATCAGGTTTTCTTTACGATTGAAAGCGCCTGAACATTTCCTCCTTCGACAGCGTGATAAATGTCTTCCGGCCCGAAGGACTGGTATACGGATTTTCTGTCGCCATCAATTGCTCGATTAGCAGTTGCATCTCCTCTGTCGTCATCGTATCCCCGCGCTTGCGGCTGAGATTGGAAGCCAACGCCACAGCGATGTGCTCGATCGGCTTCATCTCGATGTCCTGCCGGTTATTCTTAAAC
>JANMVA010000160.1:0-1678 GCA_031392195.1 Saprospiraceae bacterium
AAAAGCAACTGGTCAACGATCGAAGTAAAAAATCCAAACAATCATATTGCATGGGGAGCAGCTTACTGGCAGTATTGGGAGGATATTGATAAAGTGAAATCCCCAATGGATGTCAATCCGTTGAAAGTATCGAGGGCTTTATTGCGCGCAAAAGATTCAGATCGGGGAGAGGTTACTGATTTTGCTGACATCAGGAATCTGAAAGTGGGTGATAAGTTGATCGTACGACTCATCATCGAGACAGACCGCGCTATGGAATACGTCCATCTGAAAGATGTCAGAGCGTCAGGATTTGAACCGATGGATGTCATCAGCGGATACAAATGGAGCAATGGTATTGGATATTATCAAAGTACCAAGGATCTTGCTACACATTTTTTCATCGATTATTTACCGAGAGGTAAATACGTCATTGAATATCCTGTGACAGTTGCCCAGGCAGGAAGCTATAGCGAGGGAGTTGCCTCTTTACAATGCATGTATGCTCCAGAATTTGCCGATCACAGTCAGGGTCAGCGGGTGAAGGCATCCAACTAGAAATGCACGCTGTGGTTTAAAGAATAGAATCAATTCAGGTGAAGGTGTAGAGTCATACGAACTTGTCAACCTTCACCTGTGTTGTTTAGTCGATTTTGATCAGCCCGGATCATGAAAATGCATCATCTTAGGGTTATCATTTTTTCTAACAAAACCAGGTTAGTACCATGTCTGAACAAACTGAAAGGGATAAGCACGCTGATACGATTATCCGTAACCACATAATCTGGTCGATGGGGGCCGGATTGATCCCTGTGCCAATTGTCGATTTTTTTGCTGTCAGCGGGATCCAGCTGGACATGATTCGGCAGCTATGTAAATTATATGATCAGGATTTCAAGGAATCAGAAGGAAAAGCAATCATCACTAGTCTGACAGGATCCGGGCTTGCCAGGATGGGGGCTAAAGCCATGATTAAATTCATTCCCGGCATTGGTTCTGTAATCGGTGGAATCACTATGGCGGTACTGGCTGGGGCCTCATCATATGCTTTAGGTGAAGTATTTAAAAAGCATTTTGAAACAGGTGGCACTTTCCTTGACTTTGATGCGAAACGCCTCAAGAAAATGTATAATGAGCGTTTTGAAAAAGGGAAAAAAGTCGCAGAGCAGATGCAGAAGGAACAGGATAAGAAACGAACTGCTGCTGAACAGGCTGAAGACAATAAGACTTCTGGTAAGATGGTAGACAAATTAAAAGAACTGGCCGAGCTGAAGAAAGAGGGTTTGATCACCGAGGAGGAATACAATGCCATGAAGAAAAAGCTAATCGGCACCTAGGAGATCCATTCCATTCCGTGAAATTTAACTTTGTGTTGTGATTTTCAATGCCTGACAGGCGGGCTTTCCTTCCATAATGTCCATAATTTTGGCTGTCCTCTGTCGAGGAGGTCCAGATTGAAAATAAAGCTGAATATTCCATGAGGATTGCCTTCATCACTTTTTGTTTCCTGTCATTCATTTTAAATACCCTGATGGCCTCCACTCCGGAGCCTGGTTATCGGATTGAAGTCAATCTTCAGCATTTTGATGGTGATACATTGTTGCTTGGATATTATTTTGGTAAAGCTCAATATCTCAAGGACACAGCTGCTCTGGAGAATGGAAAATTTGTATTTGAAGGAAAAGACACACTCAAGCCC
>JANMVA010000172.1:0-1932 GCA_031392195.1 Saprospiraceae bacterium
TGGAGAAAGCAGACAGATGAACCAAACCTCCGCCTCCGCCTTCTCCTTTTTTTACTTATCTTTAAATTATTGCATTACACGCAGAAAGAACTTTTGAATTTTTAGGAATAGTATTACAGGTTACCGATTAATATTTTTTAAACTTAATTACGGGGAAATGAAATTTATCAAGCCGGTCAATAACCGGCCATTCCTGATCGTATTTGTTCATGGCTTGATTGGGGGCGAAGAGACGTGGATCCGCAAGGACGGCAAGAAATCAATCATGGAATACCTGGCCGATGATCCGCAGATCAGGAAGCAGTTTGATTTCGCATTGTTTACCTACGATACGACACTGTTTAACAAAGTCTTGTGGGTGAAATATTTTCTCAGCCTGATCACGGGCAAAGCCCGGAGGTTTACAAGAAATTTGTCGATCCGAAAGCTGGCAGATCTGTTCCTTGACGAACTGCACATCAATGCCAGGGACTATAAAGGGATCATCATTATCGCGCACAGTATGGGAGGCCTCATTTCAAAAAGGCTGATCCTGGATGAAATTGAAAAATGCAAGGTCACGAATGAAAGACCGAAAGTCGGATTATACATTTCGCTGGCCACTCCGCATGCCGGTTCTGAACTTGCTTCACTTGGCAAACTGCTCTTATCCAGCGAGCAAATCAAAAACCTCGCGCCGACCAACGAAGAGCTCCTGGAAATGAATAATGCATGGGTCCAGTCACAGTCGCTCCCCAAACGAATGTATGTGCATGGCCTTAATGACCAGGTGGTTCCGGAAGGGGGTGGTGGCATAGATGCAAAACAAACTTTTCCTGTCAGTTCCGATGATGATCATTTCAGCATACTGGTCCCGAATCCGGGCACATCCCATATACTCAATGGAATAAAAGATGAGTGCATGCTTTTTCTTCAGACGAATGGGTTACCTGAGGAGAAGTCAGCGCATATAGAAGTATTGTCATCGCCGGATATTCCTCCGAAGAAACCAATTCGCATGTATGCCATAGGAGCACTATTGCTTCTGGTGATTGGGTATGTTGTTTGGAAAAAGTTTATTCCCCATCCTGACAAAGAAAAACGGGAATTAATAGAGTTAATGGAATTGACAGGATACTTTTTACAACCAAAAGGTGATAGTAGTTTAAATATGGTAGCCTACAGAGATACCAGCGTAATGAATAAATTATCTAATCCCGTTTTTTCGGATTTTATTCAACGCCACGTTGGAATTTTAAGACCGATTAATGCTGATGCACTTTCCGGATATATTCGGATTGGATCTGAAGAAACGACCGATGGAAAAAAACACTTTTTTGAATTCGACCTGCCACCGGAAAAATCAACCTGGAATGGTTTTGTGATCGGCATTGACAGTGCTTATTACAATCAGGCAAGTTCGATTGATTACGATAATTCAATGCTTTGGTCAAAATTTCTTGATGATCCCGAAGGAAAAATCAGGTTTGTTTTTATGGACAGTTTAAGTATCACACCTCCAAAATTTAAATTTTCAAAATGAGAAACCGACAATTATTTATCGCATTTTACTTTCTGTGGATTTCTATTTGCGTCCAAAGTCAGACACATACGTTCATTGGCGAGCTTCAATTAGGCTCAAAAAAATATTACCCCGCTGAGTATGGAAATAAAATTCCGTATGATTTATTCCTGGACAAGTGGAAAATGAAAGTTTACATTGCAAATGGGACCAGTAAAGGAAAAGAAATTACGTCCGTGAGGCTGTCCGCAAAGGAAAATTGGTACACAGCTGCGAATGAAGAGATCAAAAAAGTGGAATTGGTGATAGAGATTTCTGATGCAGATTTGCCTCAATCAGGTAATGCGGCAAAAAAATCCGGATCTGTTCCACTTTTTTGATCTCTTCATTCGCAGCTGTGTACCAATTTTCCTTTGCGGACAGCCTCACGG
>JANMVA010000206.1:0-5638 GCA_031392195.1 Saprospiraceae bacterium
TGGGAAGAAGATCGTAAAAGAAAAAAATAATTTCATGTTTAAACACAATTAATTTTTTAAACTGAATACTGAATACTGAATACTGAATACTGAATACTGATTACTGATTACTTAATCCGTTCCGGATTTTCCTGAATAAACGCCTTCCATCCCGCCTTCTTGCCCGACACAATCCGCCCCGATTGATAATGATGGCAGAGCGCAACAGAAAGTGCATCCGTTGCATCAAGGGATAATTTTTCCGGGTTTAATTTGAGCATGCGGCATAGCATGTCAGACACCTGTTCTTTAGCGGCATTGCCATTTCCGGTCACAGATTGTTTTACTTTTTTTGGAGAGTATTCGGTGATGGTGAGGCCCATCGTCATGCCGGCAGCCATTGCGACGCCTTGAGCACGACCTAGCTTTAACATCGACTGAACATTTTTCCCAAAGAATGGAGCTTCGATCGCGAGATCCTGGGGCAGGTATCGCTCGATGATCTCCTGAACCTCGAGAAAAATTTCTTTTAGCTTTTCATTCTGATCTTTCTTCTCTTTCAAATGCAACACACCAATCTCCAGCACACTGACATGATCCCCATTGATCTCAATCACCGCAAATCCCAGAATATTTGTCCCTGGATCGATGCCTAATATGCGCGTTGCCTTCATCGGGTGTAAAATACGATCTTCAAACTCATTAAAATAAAAATGAGTGATCAGTTTCAACACTAATCACCCATTCTGATTTTTACATTCAGCAGGGGCAAGCCCTGCTTCTACACAGATTTTACTAAATGCTTCTCTCGCTTCTCACGCTTCACACGCTTCACACGCTTCTCACGCTTCACACGCTTCTCACGCTTCTCACGCTTCTCACGCTTCTCACGCTTCTCACGCTTCTCACGTTCTATTTAGTAGCTGCTGCATTGATCGGCGCTCTGTCCATATAATAGATCACCTGATCAATTTTGTCGCTACCATCAAAATGATAAATGGTATGCATCCATTGTGTCATGGACTTGCCCGTTTTGTATTTAGCATCCGTGCGGTGCCAGGCTAACACCCATGTACCTGCCGATTCATTGGCCTGCGGTTGATTGACTTTCACAGGTAAATAGATTTGCTCACTGAATTTCAGGCTGTCGACCACATTGGTAAATCGATTCGTCCAGTAATCCATCATTGCTGTTTTGCCCGAAAGACTGTCACCGGCGTTCCAGCGAGTAATAGCATTGTCAGAAAAATTGGCCATCCAGGCTGTTAAGTCTTCATTCTCAAAAGACATCATGACATTCTTGACAATGGCCGTGTATTTGGGATCTGCAAATTCTGCCGGAGCAGGAGCTGCAGTCGTATCTGACATTGTCGTGGCGTCTGCATTCTCATCTGCCGTTTTTTCGGCCGTACATGCTGTGAAAAGGAGTGCTATCAGGCTGATAGCCAAAAGGAGTTGGTTTTTCATAAAAATTCTAGTTGGAGTGAAAAAATTATGATATCGTTCGATTATGCGCAACCGGCTGAAATCGTTGCCATTAATCAATTAAAATTATATAATAATTTCAAATATGTATTTTTTCTTTCGAATAAATTAAATGCTTCGATTCAACCCCTTAGCCGCGAGCTCCAATCCAGTAATAATCCATAATCCAAAATCCAAAATCCAAAATTGTAACCTACTTTTTGCTCTTGCGCGTGATCATCACTTTGTCAACCTTCGGCCCATCCATGTCTATGACTTCAAATTCAAAGTTTTCCCATCTCACCTTCTCGGTTTGTTTCGGCAGGCGCCCCAGTTCGTGAATGATCAGGCCGGCCACCGTATTGGCCTCGTAGTCTTTGATAAATTCTTCCATCCCAAACTGGGATAAAAAGTCAGGCAGGGGATAATGGCCATCAATCAGCCACGAATTTTCATCCCGCTTTTGAAGACTGAATTCTTCCGCATAGAATTCTGAAATACCACCGACTAAAGCTTCCAGGATATCACTCATCGTAATAATGCCCTGCGTGGAACCATATTCATCGATGACGAGCGAATAGTGAATATTCGTTTCTTTAAATTGCTGCAATGCCTGGTAGGCAGAGGCACCTTCTGAGATGTAAGATGGCTCTGAAATAATTTCCACGAGATTAAACTGTTCTTTATCGATCTCGGTAAATAATTTTTTCAGGCTGATGATGCCGACGATATCCTGCTTGTCGCTATCATACACCGGGTAAAAATTGTGCATGTCTTCCATCACGATCCGCATCACTTCTTCCTTCTTGTCTGTCAGATCCAGAGCTGTCATTTTTTTGCGCGAGGTCATCAGGGAGCTGACGCTTCGGTCACCAACACTAAATACACGGTTCACGATATCCTGCTCGATCTCCTGCACTTCTCCGTGTTCCATTCCTTCCTGAATGATGGCCTTGATCTCTTCTTCTGTCACTTTACTGTCGCTGGAAGGTTTTATTTTAAAAACTTTCAGAAACAACTCAGTCGTCATGGTCAGCAGGAATATAAATGGCGCCATGATGATAGCAATGATCTTCATCGGAACAGCCATAGTCTTAGCAATGGCTTCCGGATACGTGAGGCCCAATCTTTTTGGAACCAATTCACCCAATACAAGTGAAAAAAATGTGATAATGATCAGCACGATCACAACCGACAATGTATCTGCATAAGGTGCAAGGGCAGGAATATTCAACAGGCGGTCAGCCATATCCTGTGTGATCTTTTTACCACTATAGATACCTGTGAGCAATCCGACAAGTGTAATTCCGATCTGGACAGTGGAAAGCAATTTGCTTGGATTGGATGCAAGCTGGAGTGCAATTTTTGCTCCCCTGTTTCCCTTTTGAGCCGAAAAATTAAGCCGGTTCTTGCGGGCGGAAACAAGGGCTATCTCAGACATCGAAAAGATACCGTTGATCAGGATAAGGATGAGGATGACGAGAATTTCCATGTTGAATAGGATGCAAGTTAATATCTGTATGAACATCTGATTTTGGGTTCCTCCCAGGGGTTTTTTAAAATGGTGGGAAATGGTGGTAACCGAATTCCCCTATTTTTAGCCAATGACCATAGTGAGGCATCCTTTGTTCCGTTGGCTTTTAACTGCTCTTCTGCTCTGCCTGATGGTCTGGCAGCTATGGACCAAAAGCGATCATTTCAGTGCTTTCAGTTTAGATTCCTTACGACTTGCAGGCTGGTATATCTTTCTGGTCCTCCTGTTGATGCCACTTAATTGGTATCTGGAAACGGTCAAATGGCAGAATTTCCTTGGGATTCATGCTCAAATCCCGTTTGCCGGGCTCGTCAAGGCTGTTTTTGGTGGAATTGCTTTATCGATCTTTACCCCGAACCGGATTGGAGAATATGGAGGCCGGATCATACGGATGCCATATGAGATCCGGTGGCCTGTTGCTATCTCCACCCTGGCAGGCAGTATAAGTCAAAATCTGGTGGCATTCAGTGCCGGGGTGCTGTCTTTCGTCCTCATTTTCCCGGATCTGTTATTACTGAAAGTGACAGCCCTTCTGTCTGTAACGGCTGTCATTATTGGCTTTTTTAATCTCCGGGCGATCGTTGCCTGGGTTTGCAGCCTCAGATTGCATCCTGTTTTCCAAAAAGTGCTTTGGCAGCTTCGCTTTCTGGAGGACTATTCGACATCTGTACTTCTCAGGGGACTTTCTATAGCGGCAGCGCGGTACATTATATATGTAGGACAATTTGTGATCCTGTTACATGCATTCTCCCCTGGAATACCTTTGGGGACGCTTTTCCTCGGGGTCAGTGCCTTGTACCTTTTCCACACCATCGTCCCTTTGCCTCCTGTTGCTGATGTTTTGGCCCGAACTAACGTAGCGTTAATTCTCTGGGCTGGGTCCGGAATGAGTGAACTAAGTATTTCACTGGCAAGTTTATTAGTTTGGTGCATAAATCTTTTAATTCCGGCGATGGTCGGAAGCATTATATTAAGTACCACAACCCCCGGAAATTCGTTTAATACCCATGATCAACATCTCAGTCCTTCTTACGAGCCTGTTATTGCTGACCAACCGCCCACCATCTGAGCCGGTCTACGCATTTCATGATTTTTGTAATACCGATAACAATAGCTTCCAGGGAGGAGAGGTGATCACCTATAAAATATCTTACCAACTCGGTTTAATGTCCGTTGCAGCAGGTGAAGCTACCTTCAGGGTCAAGGACCTGGGTGACCGTTATTTTATTTCCATCGAAGGGAAGACGATCAATGCCTTTGAATGGTTTTATGAAGTCAACGACCGTTATGAAAGTGTGATCGATAAAGAAACATTGCTGCCGATTTCCTTCTCCAGGAATATTCAGGAAGGAAAATATGTATGGTGGGATAAATTCACCTTCGACCAGAAAGGCCAAAAAGTGCATGCCTCCAAAGGCTGGCCAAATAAACCCACAAAGTATTATCACATGGATGTGTCGGACTGTATGCATGACATGATCTCGATCATCTATAGCGTCCGCAATGCCAACTTCGAGCAGTATAATGCCGGAGAGCAATTTGATATCCGTGTTTTTGTAGAAGAAGAATATCCGTTGAAAGTGGAAGTGAAAGCAAAGAATATGGAGAAGAAAGTGAGCGGGCTTGGAAAACAAAAGACGCATCTCATCCGACCGCAGGTTGTGTCCGGTCATTTTTTCAATGAAGATACCCGGATGGATATTTATTTGTCTGCTGATCAGAATAGAATTCCTCTGCTCATTGAGAGTCCGGTATCCGTTGGAAAAGTAAAAGCTGTATTGACATCCTACAAAGGGCTCAAGTACCCTTTCACCTGTAATTAAGTCCGGGAGATGAGATCAGTCCGCTCCTGGATCTGGATCCTCATCGCACTTGCTGCATTAGGCATGGCCTTTTGGTTTGGCATGAAGTTTCATTGGCCACAACCGAAGACATCAGAAAGCAGTATTGTCCTGCTTGAAAAAATCAGAACTGTTTGCAAGCTCGTCACAGCCGAAGGACAGTTTGCGGAGATCTACGAATACAAAGAATCATTTCCATTCGATATTCCATTGTTCAGCAAGAAAGCTTTGATCCGTGTGCGGGCCACAGTTTCTGTCGGTTATGATCTGAGTAAAGTGAATATGGAGCCGGATGAAAAAAGTCATACACTTGTGATCTCCGGAATTCCACCGGCAGAAATTATTTCGGTTGAGCATGACCTCGATTATTATGATTTGTCTGAAGGGTTTTTCAATCAATTTTCCACAGAGGATTATAACAAGATCAATTCCCGGGCAAAAGAGTTTATTGTTTCGCAAGTGCATAAAAGCTCGCTGATGAAAGCGGCTGATCAGAAGCGTGATGAGATGATTGGTGTCATTCGGTTTATGGTGGAGCAGGCGGGGTGGGAGGTGATGATCATTGGTGATGAAGCCTTGCAGGCCAAAGAAAAAATCGGTAATTAATTTGCACCACTTTCATTTCTGTCGCTTCAATTCTACTGACATTTTCAACGCAGTTACTTTCCCCTTCGAAGGGGCCAGGGGGTTGACAGCGAGATTATCCCGAATAGGTAAAAAGTTAGAAATTGCTTAAGTGATGGTTTTGTAATCCAGATGACAATCATTTCATTGATGTTGTGGTACATTCATCACAAAGACCGATGAAATGAAAAGTCCC
>JANMVA010000207.1:0-3751 GCA_031392195.1 Saprospiraceae bacterium
CATAAATGACATTTCAGGTGGCAATCATGATCCCATGATGTTCGAGGTGGTGGGAAATCAGCCCGTGGCTTACGTGCTCATGCACATGATAGGGAAGCCCTCAAACATGCAGCTCCACACAGATTATCAGGATATTATACCCGACATATTGAGGTATTTTGTGAATAAATTGAGTGAATTGCATCATTC
Organism: Saprospiraceae bacterium; assembly: GCA_031392195.1. Classification (GTDB taxonomy): domain Bacteria; phylum Bacteroidota; class Bacteroidia; order Chitinophagales; family Saprospiraceae; genus Opimibacter. The sequence continues at coordinate 190 of JANMVA010000207.1, forward strand.
AGGGGTGAGGGATATCATGATCGATCCGGGATTTGGGTTTTCCAAAACAGTTGAACAGAACTACCGGATCATACAGGAACTGGGTTCATTCCGTTTCCTTGGATGTCCTATTATGGTTGGCGTGAGCCGCAAATCCACCTTAAGCAAGACGATCGCAAGGCCGGTAGAAGAGACTTTATCGGCAACTACAGCCTTACATATGGTGGCGCTGCAAAATGGGGCATCTGTTTTGCGCGTTCATGATGTGAGAGCGGCAATGGATGCAATCGCTGTGTACAATAAACTTACGGAGGTAAAAAACCATTAATACGAATATCAAACCCAAAAAGGACTACTGCCCACCGGAATCCACCATTTAATGAAAGACAAATCCGATGAGATCAAGAAGAAGGATAACACCAAACGAAGAGGGATCTTCTTTTGGCTTGGCCGTCTCTTGTTTATTCTCTTCGTCTTTTTCTTCGGTATCCTGATCCTGATCCAGTTGCCTCCCGTTCAGATCTGGGGAGCCCGATGGATCAGTAAAAAAATCGAAAAGACACTTAACACGAAAGTCACCATTGGTGGGTTCAATCTCCATCCAATCTCGGACCTGAGCCTCACGGATGTATTCATTGGCTCTCCGGAATATCCGGCTGACACCATGATCCGCGCAAAAAACCTTCAGGTGGACTTCAAAAGCTTATGGGAAGTATTATCGAACAGGCTGACCGTAGACCAGATCACGATCGATGATGGATTTATAAATATTGAAAAGAAAGCCGGTGATACGCTGACGAATCTCGATGTTGCAATGCTGAAACTTCTGCCTGACAAGGATACAAGCAAGGCCCCCTTCGTTCTCGATCTTGCAAAACTCAGTGCCACTCAGTTACAAGTCAATATCAACGACAATACTGTTGGCTCTATGATCAAAATGGTGTTCCCGCGTGCCGAAATTTCTATTGACACGCTCGACATGCCGGGCCAGTATATCAAAGCTGAATACATTGACTTCGATGAACCTCTCATCCACATCACCCGAAAGGTGACAGAACCTGTTATCAGGTCATCAGTAAAAAAACAGGATAAGTCCTGGTCGTTTGATGTAGAGAAGTTTAAATGGAACGACGGAAAATTTTACATCGATGATCAAAATAAACCTGAGGACACCAGCCAGGTGTATGGGATGGATTATGCACACTTATTCCTTGCAGATGTCGACATCGAGATGGATTCATTTTCTACCCGGGGGATGGATATCTCCGGGCAGAAGATTAAAATACATGTGCTGCATCAGAATGGATTTGAGTTAAAAACACTAACCGCCGAAGACCTCGATATCACAGAAAATGGTGTCAGTATCAAAAGCCTTGAAGTTCTGACGGACAAGAGTCATATCCGCAATTCGGTCGACCTTGGATTTTCAGGATTTACGGACTTCAAATCATTCGCTGACTCCGTCAACTTGCATATACCCGACGCTGATATTGTTTTAGAAGTGAGTGATATCATGGCCCTGGTGCCCTCTCTTGGCAAAGTGAGTTTTCTGGGCGACAATCGCGATGAGACTATTGTTTTGAAAGGTGATATCGATGGCCGTATTAACCGTTTGCGGATACTCAATATGGAAGCCAGCATGGGTGGTATTTCGATGATCGGTGATTTCAGATCACGAGATCTGACGGTCAAGGGTTCGCAATTATTAAATCTTGACCTTACACGATCCACTGTCAGTACTGCATCACTTAAAGATCTTTTCCCGAAGATGAATATTCCACCCATGTTCAACAAACTTGGGACTGTTCACTTCACCGGTAAATTTGATGGCTATCCCGATGACTTCGTTGCTTTCGGCACATTTAACACAGCTTTGGGAAGGCTTACGATGGACATGAATCTCAACACAGTGAGTGGAGCGGCCAATGCTAAATATTCCGGCACGATCAGCATGGATCAATTTGATCTGGGAGCTTTAATTGACAACCGCGATCTAGGTCGCATCACTATGACAGGTCGCGTCATAGAAGGTTCCGGATTGACCCCCGAATCACTTTCTGCTGATATCACCGCAGTCATGTCATCAGTCGTGTACAAGGGATATACATACAGGAATGCACGCCTCGATGGCCAGATCACGGAGCGCTTGTTTAATGGTACTGTGGACATCAATGATCCGAATGTAGAAATGCATTTTGAAGGGACTGTCGATTTCAGGGGAAAATCACCTAAGCTCGATTTCATTACAAGAATTGATAGTATTCGTTTGCTCGATCTTGGGTTTGGTTCTAAACCAATTGTCCTCAGTGGAATTTTTGATGTTGATTTTACTACAGGAAAGGTGGATGAATTCCAGGGAACTTTACTAGGTGAGAAAGTGACTGTGAGGATTGATGGTGTCGATTACTTCCTGGATAGCATTTCCGTTTTAGCACACATTGATTCAGTCACCAACGATAGGTTCTATAATTTTAAATCTGATGTTGCTTCAGGTGTCCTCAGTGGACAATTCGATCCGGTGACTTTACCTAATCTGGTGCACCAATATCTGCACAAGCATTATCCAAGCACCATCGGACCTCCTAAAAAGATATTAACAGCTAATCAAATGCCACGCGTTTCGTGGGACTTGCACATACACGATAGTGGACCATGGATTGGGATTGCGGGTTTTCCGGGGCTTGAATTAAAGAACACCTATACACATGGAAATCTTGATCTCAATACGGAGTTTATCGAGGGATTTGTTCAATTTCCCGAGCTTCATTACGGGGGTTTCAATGTGTATGGATCCGCAATCAACATCCAGGAATCGAAAGGCAATGTCACGGGTGACCTGGAGGTGATTGCTGCGGACTTAAGAGAGAATTTATTTTTTGAAGATGTGTATGTAGATGGATCAGGGAATGATGATGACATCAAGCTGCGTATCCGGACAGATCATATTGCAGAGATCATCAATGAGCTTGATCTGGAACTGGTGATCGCTCAGGATAAAGGCAACTGGACATTTAGCATCAATCCGATCCAGCTTGACCTCCTCGGTGGCAACTGGACAGTGCCTGCAGGTAATAAGATTGAGATCATGAAGAATGAATTCAATCTTGAAAATTTTGAATTGGTTTCGAATGACAGGCGCATTGTCGTCAATGATATTGACAACAAAGGGATTGAGGCTTTTATTACGGGCTTTGATATGGATTATCTGAATTCAATTTGGGTCACAGATAAGTTTGAGTTTTCAGGCGTCTATACCCTCGATCTTGAAGTTGATAATGTGTATAACATCAAGGAGCTTTCAACGGTCCTGCACATCCCGGCATTGAAGATCAATAATATTCCCTACGGCGAATGGATCTTAAATGCAGGCATGGACAATCCGCAGGATTCAGTTAAGATCGACCTCGTGATGAATAATGGTGAAACACATTTGACAGGAAAAGGAGCTTATCTGCCACCGATTAAATCCATTCCAAAAGAAAAGCAGAACTATCTCAGGCTTGATCTTTTAGCTACAGAATTTCCTCTCGACTTTCTTGAATTCCTGATGGGTGGAAATATCCGGGATACGGAAGGTTCGGTA
>JANMVA010000247.1:0-4335 GCA_031392195.1 Saprospiraceae bacterium
GTATTAAAACTAAATGTGTCCGGATGCCTGACAGCTCCATCAACGGTAAAGAATGATAAGTCCGAGTATGTTTTCAATGTCAGGATTTGAATTTGGTCGCCATCATTGAGAATCAGATTCTCGGGTGAAGCCGGATCATTAATGATGTCGCGGAGATTAATTCTTTCATATTGATATGTACCATCAGGCTGATACCGCAGAACATACGCAAAATCAAGACGTGCTTCAGGTTTAAGTATACTTTGATCGATGACATCGGATATTTTCATTTCCGCCCTTCTTTCATATCGTCCCGGAAATTGAACAGCCCCTGAAACATTCACGAAGTTTAAAGTATTGTCTTCAATCGTTTTGATGACAATCTCATCTCCATTATAGAGGACATAATCTCCTCCCCCTTGTGAAAGCTCCTTAAAATTGATATTCGTCACTATCCTGCGATCATCTAAAAACCGGATCACCTGCACATCTGACAAGTATCCATCAGCCAATAGGCCTCCCGCATATTTGATCAGCTGGGATAAATTTTCTTTATCGAGCAATTCATATGACATGGGACGATTCACAGCACCCATAATACTGACTACTTTTTCAGCTACAGGAATATGGATGTAATCATTATCGTGGAGATAAAAGTTTTTTACAACTTCAGGATTGCTCATGAATTCATATACATCAAGCACCCGGACATTTTTCCCGCTGATCACTTTTATATTTCTGACTGAGCCTATATCGGTAGGCCCTCCAGCCGCACTGATGACATTAAAGGCGGTATTAAATCCAGGCACTGAAAACGCACCGGTAGTTAATGCTTCTCCAAAAACATTGACGGTAATATTTCTGGTCTTAGTGATAGTCACCTGGAATTCACCGCGACCGATCACATAGTATTGATTATAACGCTGAAAGAGTAATTCCTTTGCTTCACCAAGTGACAAACCTTTGATCAGGATGCGTGGCAAACCGCCGGAAGGCTTAATAAAACCATCGATACCCACATCCATGATCTCTTCAAACTGGGACCTTCCGAATCCTATCACCCCAATTTTATCCCCTGTGCCGATGATGTAGGTATCAGATGGAGTGATCTCATCAGATTGCTGAAATACGGCAAGGGAATTATCCCTGAAAATTTGCTGACCATAGATGGGAAGCTTGTCAGGATCGGAATTCGCTGTTTCAGTTATTTTGGTGATACTGGTTGGACTATTTTCCCCGGGAATGACAGGAGATACATCTGGTAATACGGGCGGTTGATTCTGATTTCTTTCAGGAACAACTCTTTCAGATTCGATTTCGCGAATGGTTTCTGCCAGTACTGTTTGAAATTCCTCGATCTGATCGGGCCGAAGTCTTTCCGGATCGTATCCCTTTCTAAGTAGACGGTCTCGCAAGGTATCTTCAGAGATACCTTTCTCAGCCAGCATTTCCCTGGCCTGGCCTTCAGTAACCTGTCCAAAGGAAGCTTGCTGAAATGCTATAACCAGAAGGAAAAGGAATAAGATATGTCTGAACACTAAAGGCATCGGAAATATTTAAAATCTTTAAGATTATCCCCGGATGTTTTCCCTGAAGTATTTCAAGGCATGGGGCAGTCCCTCAGTCCTGGAAACAACAGGTTCCCATCCCAAAAGTTTCTTAGCCAGGGTGATATCCGGTTGCCTCACTTTAGGATCGTCTTCAGGCAAATCACGATAATCAATATATGCCTTTGGATTACCTACGAGATCCATGATTTCCTTTGCTAACTGCATGATTGGTATTTCGTCCGGATTACCAATATTCACAGGAAGAGAATAATCACTCAACAATAACCTGTATATGCCTTCGACAAGGTCATCTACATAACAAAATGACCGCGTCTGGCTTCCATCCCCATACACTGTCAACCCCTCACCTCTCAAAGCTTGTGCCATAAAGGCCGGCAGCGCTCTTCCATCCTCAATCCGCATACGCGGTCCATATGTATTGAATATCCGGACAATTCTTACTTCCAGTCCATGGAAGCGATGATAAGCCATTGTGATCGCCTCCATAAACCTTTTGGCTTCGTCATAAACACCTCTGGGTCCTATCGGATTGACATTGCCCCAATACTCCTCTTTCTGTGGATGAACAAGCGGATCGCCATAAACCTCTGATGTAGAGGCTATCAGGATCCTTGATTTCTTTGATTTTGCAAGCCCCAGGAGATTATGTGTGCCCAAAGAGCCAACCTTTAGGGTCTGTATAGGCATCTTCAGGTAATCGATAGGACTGGCAGGAGAAGCAAAATGAAGAATGTAATCAAGATCTCCGGGTACATGAACAAACCTCGTGATGTCGTGATGATAAAATTCAAAATAAGGATTGGGAAACAGATGCTCGATATTCTTCATGTCTCCGGTCAGCAGGTTGTCCATCCCGATGACGTAGTAACCTTCTTTCAGAAACCGATCACAAAGATGCGATCCGATAAATCCGGCCGCACCGGCAATTAGTACCCTTTTCAATACCTTTATTTGTGATTTACCTTTTATGAGTTGTGCAAAGATACTAGAATTAGGTCTCAAGGGCTGGCTTTCCATCTGCCTGATTACCACCGTACTGATGACCGGCCACACCCAAAATATCGGCTCGGCCAGGATCCTGGAGTTTAAATACGGATTTCAAATCCCATCGGCTGACATGGCTGATCGATTCGGCTCTAATTCCATCATTGGAATCAATTTTAATTCTGTCGCTTTCAAAAGCAACTTCTTCTTAGGTGCCGGAGGGATGTTTTTATTCGGAGGAGAGGTTAAGGAAGATGTATTGGCTGGTCTCCGCTCATTTGATGGCGCCATCATCGGAATCGATGGCAGGCCAGGAGATGTCAGTCTTAAGGAGCGAGGCTACTACTTTGGCCTTCATGCAGGAAAAATTTTCAAAATGTCTTCTGTTGAAAACAACCTCACCGGGATCAGGGCCCAGATAGGAGGTGGATTTCTACAGCATAAAATCAGGGTCCAGGACAATGGGGAAAGTATCGTCGCACTTGAGAAAGATAAACTGAAAGGTTATGACAGGTTGACAAACGGACCTGCTATCCATATGGCTATTGGATATCAGTATCAGAATCCAAAGAATAACTTTCATTTCAATATCATGGCAGATCTCTTCGGTGGCCGGACAGCAGCCAGACGAAGTTTCGATATTGAGACAGGAGGCTACCTGGAAGGTGAGCGTACAGAAATTCTTGCGGGACTTTCTGTGTCATACATTGTCTCCATCAGCCGAAGCACCACGTCTGACCATATTTATTATTAATCCTAGTGATTTGGCCACTCTATCATGCAGGCATGTATTTGTTTATGCTTGGCATCAGGATCTCTTCCACATGGAATGAAAAATCCAGCCTATGGCTTGAAGGCCGGAAAAACTGGAAAGAAAAACTTCAATCAATTCCCCCAAAAAAGGATCTCAGGATCTGGGTACATGTATCAAGCCTTGGTGAATTCGAACAGGCTAAAGCGGTCATTGAAAAAATTCTAACATCACGTCCTTCCACAGAGATCATTCTCAGTTTTTTTTCACCGAGTGGGTATACAATTAAAAAAGATTATAAGCATGCCAGAGCTGTTGTCTATCTCCCAGCTGATCTTCCCGGCAATGCTTCACAATGGCTTACAGTCATACAGCCTGATATGGCCGTGTTTGTCAAGTATGATCTGTGGCCTGGTTTTATCAACCAATTATTAAAAAGAGAGATCCCGTGTATCCTCATTTCCGCTAACTGGGAACCCGGAAGAAAACTTAGCTCCTGGAATACACCATTGATGAAGGAATTATTAAAAAAATTTGACCGGATTTTTTTCCAGCAAAAACATCATATTGATTCTTTCAGAAAACAGGGATTTGATAATATTTCTTTTGCAGGTGATTCAAGAATTGATCGCAGCCTTAACATTCCGGCAGAGAGTATTGATCAGATCCCTGTGGCATTACAAAATGAAGACCCGTTTGATCTCGTAGCCGGCAGCACATGGGAGGAAGATGAAAACATAATATTCGAAGCAATTCACACCTTGAAGCTAAAAGTCATAATGGCCCCACATGATGTCTCACCTGCTAATATCAAACGGCTTCAGCAGAAAATCGGGGAGAAACTTCAGGTATTATCCAAAATGAATATCATGGATAAGGATACCAGGGTTATTCTTGTAGACAGCATCGGGCTACTTTCATCACTTTATTCACTTGGCAGGATGACATATGTTGGCGGAGGATTTGGAAAGGGGATTCATAATATTCTGGAACCCATGTCCCATGCCAAGGCTGTCATCTTTGGCCCTCATTATAAAAGATTCCCCGAGG
>JANMVA010000356.1:0-2540 GCA_031392195.1 Saprospiraceae bacterium
CAAAGATAGCAGCCATGGCTGGCCACAATCCGGACGAGCCATGCTTCGTCACTACATCAACCCGGCCATCATTCCTGATAGAATCGAGGACTCTTTCTTTCAATCCGGCAGGTGTTTTAATGGCAGCAGATTGCGCAAATAATTCAAGACTGCGTTCGATTTCCTTTACTTCAGCTCTCAGGTCTGGGGACGTAGCCAGATAGCCCTCCACTTCCGCCTTTTCGGCGGGTGAGAGCTGATCCATGACGTATAGCTCCAATAAGCCCGATGACCTGATTTCTTCTAAATCCACTTTATCATTAATAATATGCTTCTAAGTCCCGGACCATCCAGGAAGTATTTTTTTTCATCTTTAAGCTGATCCCTTAACACCGTGATGGCCTTGCGAATCCTGGTTTTGACTGTTCCCAGGGGAATATTCAGCGAGTCGGAGATCTCTTGCTGAGTATACCCTTTCAGATACGCGTACTCCAGTACAACCCGGTTATTTTCATCCAGGTTCGCTAAAAGCCGCGTAGCATCAATTTTCGCCCCGTCGGTTGTTCTTATTTCTGCTCTATATACGACTTCATCGACCGAAACAGTTTTTTGTTTGGCCTGAAATGTTTTGAGTCGCTTTTGGTCAAGGGCTGTGTTTCTGGCAATTACGCTCATCCAGGTGAAAAAACCGGCTTTTTCGGGATTATAACCATCGATATTTTGCCAGATCTTGAGCATCGACTTTTGCAGGGCATCTTCTGCAAGCTGATCATCCCCGAGTATACGATTGATGATACCATACAAGCTGCCGGAATAGTTATCGTAGAGCAGGGACATCCCCTTCTCTTTGCGATCCCGAAGCAATGATATGATATCGATAGTACTGATGATCCCGGTCTTTTAGAGGAGCGAACTTAATTGTTTATTCCCGGCAATCCAACGACCGGCAATCGCAAAACAAAATTATTCTTTCGATTGGGTGTATTTAATTGTGAGTCGTGCCGGTCCCACATTGCAATATGATGCGATCAGGAGATCAGAAAAGATGTCCTTTTCAATTACTTTCAAATCGATGAGTGTCCACCCTTGCTTGCCCCATTTATTGGCCACGGGGTAAATGATTCCGGGATTCATTTTATGAAAAACATCCTGGTCGATCTCTGAAAGTTTCACGCACCCCCTCTGATTTTTTTCATCGAGCGTGAGGAATATTTTTTTGTTGACGCGGAAGGAGGGTTTTTCGAAGTGGGGTTGTTCCTGCGCTTCATCAAATGAGAGAGCGATTGTGCGGGCCTGGTTTATGGTGATCATAAAAGGAAAACTAATGAATCTTAGGAGAAGGTGGAGGTGAAGTCGAAGGAGAAGCTAAATATCTATCGACAATTTCCAGCCTCTGGGACTCACTTGAATTCATGAAAGCCAATTATAAACTGACAGGCTGATAAATAAGGCAGTTGAATCGGTCATGCTACTGTTGAAAACTATTTAAATTGTTCATCATTAAATCTGCTATTATGAAAATGCAATTTATAATGCTTGTCACGGCTCTTTTTGTTGCCATTCAGGTCCAATCTCAGAATGTAGGCATTGGAACAACTGTGCCGTTAGCACAATTATCCGTTGGAAGTTCATCTCAATTCAGGGTCAATAGCACAGGAAATCTGATACGAATAAATAACATACCTTATTCATTTCCGACATCACAAGGCACTAATCAATATCTGAAGAATGATGGCGCAGGTAATCTAACATGGGCTCCTGCATCCAGGCCAGTAGTCAGAATATTTAATTTGGATGCAAACGGATCGGACTGGTTCATTGATAATGCAGGAGATTATGATTCAGGATCGAATGCTGATCCAACCCTAGTCTTGCATCGTGGATTTACTTATCAATTCACTAATAACTCCGGGGGCCATCCCTTTTGGATTACCGACACACCGATGGCGGGTTCATATAGTGTGGGAGTAACGAATAATGGATTTGGCAGTGGAACAATAACATTCACAGTGCCAATGGATGCACCTGCGACACTGTATTATTATTGTAGTATTCACCCGATCATGAGCGGAACGATTACAATTATATAATACTGAATTGACTTTACGTACAGGATCGGTCAGAATAAATCTAATAATGAATCTGATCCCAGGCATGATGCTGATGAGTAGCTGTCTCATACTCCTTCTGCAATGCATACCCAATCGTATCACTCCATGACTTTAGAAAAACATGGTCATTCAATGAATTAACTCCCGTGACCTCAGCAGCCGTACCGACAACAAATGCGCCATCTGCGTCCAGCGCTTCGTCAACAATAAATTTTTTCTGTCTGACAGGAATTCCCATTCTTCCTGCCAACTGGATGATGGTATCTCGCGTAATGCCGGGCAAAATATGACCGGGTGGTGCCGTGTAAAGCACTCCATCTTTTTCAAAAAAGAAATTAGCCCCGCTACACTCGGCTACATAACCATCGACATCCAGCTGCAATGCATCGTCATAACCTTTGGCGCGCGCGTCCGTCGCCGCGAGGATCGAATTCACATAATTACCGGAAA
>JANMVA010000539.1:0-6253 GCA_031392195.1 Saprospiraceae bacterium
CCAATTGGCTTGCGCATGATTATCATCACATCCGTCAAATCAACAGGAGGCTTTATGAATATTTGAAAAAGAAGAGTGGAGTTAGTTTGGTATATGCGGGGGATTGGTAGGCAGTAGGCATTATTCAGTGGTCAGTATTCAGTATTCAGTGACCAGTAGGGCGTGTGTCCCGAGTATGGAAGTTGCGAAGTTAAAGTTGGTCTGACATCATTCTTTTTTAATTCAATATATATCCACCCAAAGTCACGAAACTCAATGCTGATAGGTGTCTACGGATATTGTTTATATGTTTTGTGCTTGCTCAAGACTCACTCATCACAACTGACTACTGACCACTAAATACCGAATACTGATTACCGAATACTGAATAACTGTCACATGAATATGGGGTAGCTGGTTTTTCAATATGGCTGGCAATGTTCTTAGCTTTACATTCCAAATGGAACGCAAGGAATTAAGCAGGCAACTGGCCGCGATCTTGTTTACTGACATCGTGGGGTATACGACCATGATGCAGCGGGATGAGGATTTGGCGTTGACATCGGTGCGGCGGCATCACGATGTGATTGAAAAAACGATCCCAACATTTGACGGCGAGATCTATCAGTATTATGGAGATGGGAGCCTGAGTATTTTTCCAAGCGCAACGCAGGCTGTACAATGTGCATTTGAAATCCAAAAACAAATGCTGCAGGAGCCTGCTGTATATGCGCGAACAGGAATTCATATCGGCGAGATATACACAGAAGGTGGAAAGATATTCGGCGATGGTGTCAATCTGGCTTCCCGGATTGAGTCAATTGGACAGGGCGGGACGGTGCTTTTCTCCAGGGATGTGTATGAAAAAATTAGAAATCACAATACACTCCATGCACAGTTGCTTGGCACATTTGAATTTAAAAATGTCGATGATCCTGTCGATGTTTTCTTTCTGACCAACGCGGAAATTATCTCGCCGGATAAAAAACTGGTGGAAGGAAAGCTGAAAGAGAAAAAGAAAAAATCCATCTTCAGTTTTCGTACGGGTTTATTGATTGGCCTGGGCCTTGTCGTGATGTTGGGCTTATATATTAAAAATGATCAAAAAGTCGCAGGTGATGATTGGAATGAAGAAAAATCTGTTGCTGTGCTCCCGTTTAAAAATTATGGTGACAACCAGGATGAGGATTTTCTGAGCATCGGAATTGCCGATGATATTCTGGTGCAATTGTCACAGATCAAAGATTTGAAAGTGATCTCACAGGCGTCGAGCATGAAGTATCAGGATTCGGATAAAGGACTTATGGTCATTGCCAATGAACTCGGTGTCACAAGTCTACTGGATGGAAGTGTGCAACGACACGGCGATCAGCTCAGAATATCTGTGTCACTGATCAAGGCCAGTGATGAAAGTGTCATCTGGAGCGAACGCTTTGAGGGTAAAATTGAAGATGTTCTGAATGTGCAACGTGATGTCGCGTTAGCTGTTTCCAAAAAACTGAAATTGAATCTTGCTCCTCAAATTAAATCTCGCCTGGAAGGAACAGCCAATGTGGATCCGGAGGCTTATATCCATTATCAAAAGGGTCAGGAGTTACTCAAGCGCAGCAGTGGCGCAGCCGAAGATATGGTGAAGGCGAGAAGTTATTTTGACTTATCGATTCAAGAGGATTCAAATTTTGTACAGGCGTGGATCGGTATGGCCGAAGCCTGGATCGAAACGATTTTCTGGCATCGGGCAGCAGATGAGGATGCATTGCCACAGGCAAAAGTCGCAGCTATGCGTGCACGTGAGCTCGATCCTGAAAGCGGCGAGTCTTATGGTGTGCTTGGTGCTGTCAATTTGTTGGAGTACGATATTCCGTCCGCTGAAGCTAATCTTCGTAAAAGTCTTGAGCTCAACCAGAACTATTCGTTTGCATATGAGCGACTAGCCTGGGTTGAATTATATAGAGGGCGTTCGAGAGAAGCAATAGCTTTTTATGAAAAGATCATTGAACTGGACCCATTGTCCACCCGCTATAAAGGCTCCATGATCAATGGGTATTATTTTATGGGGAAATATAAAGAAGGAATCGAGCGTGGTCATCAATTTCTAAAAGAGGATCCGCTTGATAATTTCCTCATCTGGTCAGTTGCCCTTTGTTATGCAGGTAACAAGGAGTATCAAAAAGCAATTGATTTATTAAAGAAAAGAACATTGGGCACCCATACAAATTGGATCTACACGTATTGCTATGCAAAGCTTGGACGTCTCGATGAAGCCAGAAAAAATCTGGAATATCATTATGAGCGAAAAAAAACAGGACACGTGCCTGATTTTATGATGGCTGTTCAACATGCGGCACTTGGCGAGAAAGACAAAGCAATGGATTATCTCGAAGCGAGTGTGAATGCCGCTGGTGAAAACTGGTTTGTTCTTGGATTTTCTACAGACCCCATGCTGGATGGACTTCGGAATGAGCCTCGATTTATTGCCCTGGTGAAAAGAGTAAAAGAAGAATCTTAATCAACGATCGGCAGCTGCTGATTTTAGATTTTAGATTTTAGATTTTTTAAATAACATTTGGCCAATGCGGGTGAATTTCTTTTGATTTAATTTAATTATCATTTTTATTATTTTAATTCGCACTTCGTCATTCGTCATTCGTAAATTTTTTCTTCATAGTACCTGGCCACTTCACGAATAGGTACTCCATTGATAAGTACGTCTTTCACAACCGCGTCTCCATCTTTTATGGCGACCAGTGCATATGTGACTTGCATCGTATCTCGTGCAGATTCGGCGTAGGCTAGCTCGGCATTGTAAGCTTTTGATTCTTCCATGTAGAATCGGTCAAACGGATAGTGGATGGTCACAGTCGTGATGCTGTCTGTATAGACATACCCTGTCACCGCTTCTACAAAATCAGCACCCTCAGGTTTTTCCTTCGATACAGAAATAATTTTGGCAAAACCCTTTTCATCTTCTCCCAGATTGACATAGATTGGATTGCCTTGTATCCATTCATCTGCATTCGGAACGGTGACAGAGCCTTCGGCGAAGGACAGATTGATATACTTTCCGCGAAACGGATCCGAAGGATCGATGGGCTCTGTCCTGAACCTGAATTCTTTTCCGTGCTTCCATACTTTTTCCTTACTGGAAATCATGTTATAAGGAATAAATAGTTGCGCCATGCACAAAATGGCAAATGCAGGAAGGATTATTTTTTTATTTACCATTGGTTGTTTCAATTTTGAGGAATACTATCAGTAGGAGGAATATTGCCGGAGACAGATTTCTTTTTCCTGACCATTTGGTAGTTCGCAAAGAAAAATCCGAATCCCACACCGACAAATAATATTCCTTTAAAAATAAATCCGAGGTCCGTATCGAAAAAACGGCAGATCACCAGGGCTGTTACAATCAGCAATCCATAATTTAGAATGCCGAGGTGATGCAGCTTAGCACCTTCGCGTATCGTCATAACACCGATGCCCAGCACTAACAAGTTAACGAAGACAATTGCCATCGGTGATGTCAGGCCAATCATCCAGATAATGAAAAAGAGTATAAATACGGGCTCCACCGGTTTTAATTCAAATGGTCTCTGATTTATTTTGTGCATTATAAATAAGATCAGTGCAGCGATTGACAATAACGATGCTGCAATAAATTCAGGTGATTTTAAAAGGTCATTTGTCCAAAACTGATCATCTCTCAATTCTGACCAAAAGAAATCAAAACTCAATCCAAGGAGAATCACCACGGTACCTAAAGAACCAAGAACGAGATAACCGTTATTCCGAATCTTTTCATCCCTTAACAGTGGAATATTTCCAATCTGATAGATGAGTCCGCATAAACTCACATACGCAATCAACATTAACGGCTCTGCATCCCGCGCTACTGTACCAAGAACAATGATGGCCGACAACGGAATAAACCAATTATGAAACGTGAAAAAATTACCGCCCCTTTCCTGTTTAAAGAGAATGTAATAAAGAAGAGCCAGCAGCAGGAGACCCCAATAGAGATAAGATTCTGTATCATCGATATAGCTTATACATCCATACCATGTGATGAGGATGATGTACATGAGCGATGCGCATGATGAGCGCATAATGTAGATTATTGGAAAACTCAACATGATCCATGTCAACAGAAACGTATCAAACCTTCCCGGAATATTGTAGATCTGGCTGATCAGTGAGATTGTAGCCCCTATTGCAATGATGAGAAAAGTGGATGAAGCTTCCCTCCATGCAACAGACTCTTCCTTTTTGATCAGTGTATATCCACAACAGAATTGACCGATCAATAATGGGACGAAGGCTATCACCGTTTTAATTGTTCTTGGAAGATCGTCCCAATTGCTGGCAAGGATCAGGATGATCCCCAGCCCTACAAGCAGAGCTCCGAGGATCCCGAAAACGATGACAATTTTGTTTTGAGAGGGACCGGACTTCTTATCGTAATAATCATTGATCCGTTCTGCAATCTCCGGGGTGATGATGCCGGCGTTGAGAAGCTCGGTGATTTCCTTTCGAACTTTCATGAATGGTTTTTTCTGCGAATTTGGTAAGACAAGTGTGTGTTACCCAAATCCTGATTTGTTTTGATTTGATGAAGATATCTAAATATGAAGACTCCCCTTACTTTGGAGTGCTTGCCTCAAATTTAGCATAGGAAGATCCATCCAAATCCGTAAGCGACAAAGTAGTTTCGCCGACAACATACACATCAACCTGAGTCAGAATAGAATGGAAATCAGCTTCCAGTGTCATATCCGGGCAAGCCATTTTCGTGGAGGCCATTTGCGAAAATGAAATTTTGTTTGGTTTCGTCAGCGTGTATGTACAACCCATTCCATTACAACCACCTGTTCCTTCAGCTCTGTTGCCTTCTGTGAGCAGTTGCAGGTAGGGTTCTTTGTTTTGGGCCGGATACTCGGCTACTTTTTTCCCATTCAATTCCACCAGCTTCCAGTATTTATCCTGAAGATCACCTTCGACATACGGAGGTGATGGTGATTCTCCGGGTGTTTTACTTTCAGTATCTTTTTGAGGTGGGTTACAGCTTATGGCTGCAATGATTAATAGGAAAATAAATGAAAGGTTGTACAAGGATCTCATACTTGAAATATTTATTTTGGCACAAATTAGTTTCATTCTATCGATTCCCGAGAATGTTAAAAGTTCTATTGTGATGCAGAGGCCTTAAACATCGCAGAAATGGTTCTTTCGGAATTGCTCAATGTCAAAGTGCTATCGCGGATTGCATAGGATCTGACCATAGATAAAAAAGGATAAAAATCCGACTCCAGCTCCATACCCTGGCAGGCCATTTCAGTGGCAATGATCTCGGAAAAGCTGATTTCACTTTCGCCTTTTAATTCGAAGTGTCCACTCATGCTGTTGCAACCACCTGTGCCATGAACTTCTTTGTTTTCTTTCAGGCGAATAAACGGCTCATGGTTCTGGGCTGGATAATCTGTGATCTTCTTTCCATTGAGTTCAATTAGCTTCCAATAAGTTGGGAGAAGATTAACGTTAGGATCCGTTGTCTTTGGTGAATCATTCGTAGTTGGTTTTTCTTTTTCCTTTTGCGTGGATACGCAACTCACTGAAAAAAGAAAGAAGAGAATGATTACGATTGATGAGATGCTGATGGGTTTCATGGTTTGAATATACGGGTCTAATCTTTGTATGGATCATAAGTTGCTTCGCCTGCCATGGCGACTCCGATGGGAGTGAGACGATGCAGGACCTCAATTGTTTCGCCCTGGCATTCGAGAACCTCTTCCAGATTTTTATAACATTCAGGAGCTTCGTCGGCGCCTGATCCGCGGAGTTCGATTTTATTTTTCAATCGTTGTTGTACTGCATCAAAATCAACCATGCCTTTGGAGACGATGACCGGTTGATTACCATCGCGTGTACGTTCCCATTTTCTTTTTCCGGCAGCCTGGGTGCGTGACATGACACGGCCTGCACCATGCACCGTTGAGAACAATCCTTTTCTGGACAATTCTGTGTCACGACCTTTGATAATGACAGAATTGTCTTCCATATTAGAACCGATAAAACACATTTGATCCGGAAATGCGGGTGTGCATCCTTTGCGGACTACCCAATATTTTTCGCCGAAGTGTTCTTCCAGCCAGGCGAAGTTGTGGTGGTTGTGAACTTCGAATGTTGTTTCATTGGTGCCTAGGATCTCCATTACTTTTTTCACTACGGTTTCTCTTCCTGCATAGGCATATTCACCTGCGAGATTCATGGCGGCGAT
>JANMVA010000591.1:0-3814 GCA_031392195.1 Saprospiraceae bacterium
ACTTACATCTATCCGCCAAAACAATCGATGCGGATCGTCGGTGATATTTTTTCCTACCTCGCTGTCAACATGCCGCGCTTTAATTCGATCAGCATCTCCGGTTATCACATGCATGAAGCTGGCGCTACTGCAGATCTTGAATTGGCATACACGCTAGCAGATGGATGGGAGTATCTACGCACAGGAATTGCAGCCGGATTGGATATTGATGATTTTGCCCCACGACTTTCATTCTTCTGGGGAATCGGAATGAATCATTTGACAGAAGTAGCCAAGATGCGTGCAGCCCGTGTAATCTGGAGTGAAATTGTGAAACGATTTTATCCTAAAGACGAAAAATCGCTTGCGTTACGGACGCATTGTCAAACCAGTGGATGGAGTCTCACAGCGAAAGATCCGTTCAACAATATTGCACGAACAACAATTGAGGCAATCTCTGCTGTGATGGGTGGCACACAATCTTTGCATACGAATGCATTGGATGAAGCATTGGCATTGCCTACGGATAAATCTGCCGCCATTGCAAGAGAAACACAATTATTTCTTCAACATGAAGCCGGTCTCACCAGGATGATCGACCCGTATGGGGGTTCAGCACATGTTGAGAGATTGACTGATGAGTTGATCAACAAGGCATGGGGCCACATCATGGAAGTTGAAGCCATGGGTGGTATGGCAAAAGCAATGGAATCAGGTTTGCCAAAAATGCGTATCGAAGAAGCGGCAGCGCGAAGGCAGGCGAGAATTGATTCCGGAAAAGACAAAATTGTCGGTGTCAATATTTTTGTTCCTGAAGATGATCATGAACTGTCATTGTTGAAAGTAGACAACAAGGCTGTCACTGAAGCGCAACTGAGCAGATTGAAGAATTTAAAAGAATCACGTGATCAGAATGAGGTCACATCTGCACTTGAATATTTAACGCATGTTGCGATTACAGGTGAAGGGAATTTACTTGAAGCTGCAATTGATGCGGCGAGGCATCGGGCTACATTGGGTGAAATCAGTGATGCGATGGAAAGAGCCTTTGGCCGTTATATTGCATCACCATCATTGATATCAGGTGTATATGCGAAAGAGATCAGCATGAACGAGACATTTCAAAAAGCAAGACAAGCTGCCAACGTCTTTGCAGAAAAAGCAGGCAGGCGTCCGCGTATCATGGTCGCCAAGGTCGGCCAGGATGGACATGATCGCGGAGCCAAAGTCATTGCTACCAGCTTCGCCGACCTGGGTTGGGACGTTGACATTGGTCCTCTCTTCCAGACCCCAATGGAAGCAGCCCGACAGGCAACAGAAAATGATGTGCATATTCTCGGCATTTCTTCACTCGCAGCTGGCCACGATGTACTTGTCCCTCAAACATTAAATGCTCTCAAGGTCCTGGGAAGAGAAGACATCGTTCTTGTTATCGGCGGAATTATTCCCGAGCAGGATCATAACTTATTGTATCAGCAGGGTGTAACAGCCATCTTTGGTCCGGGTACTGTGATCTCAGAAGCAGCTCTTTCATTGCTGGAGATACTAACAAGCAAACTGATTGTGAGACGCGATTAATCGCTTCTCTAAACCGTTGAGCGTAGGTTAACCTACGTTCTGGTGTCAGCAAAGCTGCGCTTTGACCAGCAATATCTCCCCATCACAAAATACTCTTCTCCCTTTGTTCGAAGAACAGTTCAGAAGCTATCCCATCTGCAAAAAAATAATACTCCGGCTTCAACACATAATTCCCCTGTTCATCCAAATAGATTTTCCCCTGATTTAAAAATAATGCGGCTTCACTCTCCAGGTATTTTTCAAATCCATTTTCAAGCAACCTGATTTTTTCAATATTAATCCCGGAAGAAGTCCGAAGGCCTGTCATCACCATTTCATTATATCGCTGCGCATCATTTAGTATCTCAATCTCAAATGGAACAATTTCATTTCGCAATGAATGTGTGTATTTTACATTATTCGAAATATTCCATTGCCGTGATATTCCATTAAAGCTATGTGCCGAAGGACCAATACCTAAATAATGAATTCCATTCCAATAACTGGTATTATGTTTTGAATGAAAACCCGGCTTTGCAAAATTGCTTACTTCATATTGTTCATACCCGGCATCACGTAACATTGATTGTAAAATCGAATATTGCCTGTTGGACTGATCATCATCAGGCGATACACTTTTTCCTTTTTGAATTCGATGTGCTAGCACTGTTCCCGGTTCGACAGTCAGTGCATACGCTGAAATATGTGGGATGCCTGAGTCGATCAGCATCCTGATATTATGGATCCATTCTTCATCACTTAGTCCAATACCACCATAGATCAGATCAGCGGTGATGTTATGATATCCATGTTGCTGCGCCTTACCAATGGCCTCCAATGCCTGACTGGCATCGTGACTTCTGTTCCAATCCTTTAATAAATTGTCCTGAAAAGCCTGGATACCGATACTCAACCTGTTGAAGCCACTTTCGCGCCACGCATTCAGATTCGTATCATTGACATCGTCCGGATTTGCTTCCAAAGTGATCTCTGCCAAAGAATTGACCTGAAATGTTGATTGCAACAACTTCAGGATCTTGTTCAAATCATCAGTGGCTAAAGCAGAGGGGGTTCCACCTCCGAAATAAATAGTATCAACCGTTTGCTGCTCCAGGTAATGCGCTTGCAAGATGATCTCCTGCAGGATGGCATCGATCAGCTCATCTTTCTTATTAAATGAAGTCGAAAAATGAAAATTGCAATAATGGCACGCCTTGCGACAGAAAGGGATGTGTACGTAGATACCGGCCATTTTGCAAACATAGGGATTAAGGCTAAGGCTAAGGCGGAGGCGAAGGAAAACAATAGGCGGAGGAATAAATACCAGCTGCTAGGAGTTTTCTCCTGTATCTGATTGATGGAAAATACCAACTCCAGGAGTTTTCTCCTGTATCTGATAGATGGAAAATACCAACTGCAGGAGTTTTCTCCAGCAGTTAGTCGAACTTCCGTTGGAAGTTCCTTCTTTCTATGCCCCCAGCCCCTCTGCCCCCTGCATTTAAAACCATTTACTTTGCACCTTCATGCTGAAGGCATACCTGATATTATTCCATTTTCTGTCGTTGATTTCCATCAACGCACAATCCTATGCGATCAAGGTCACACCCCCTCCCAATAAATCCATCACTCAATGGCAACGCGATCAGCCTCGATTGCAGGACTCTGTTTCATGGTTGCTTGCAAAAAACGCTCTGTTCGCTTCCTTGCACAGTGAAGGCCATCTGTTGGCACAAATTCCGCAATGGGAATTTATTGAAGACACCTTGTACATCAACGTCGACCCGGGACCAGTCATCCATTGGTCAAAGGTTTCTTTTAAAGCATTGGAGTACCTCCCAATGCATTGGGTTCAGGAATTGGATGTATCAGGTGATGTGGTAGACTATCACGCATGGAAGAAGAATGTCATTGACGTATTGAAAGCAGCCGAATCGGATGGATATCTTTTTGCTAACTATAAGCTGAATGTGATTGCGCTGCGAAATGATTCCTTGGAGGCATCTGTCATTTTCGATCCGGGACTTCAAATCATTTTTGACAGCATCGAGATCGAAGGATCAGCACGTTTGTCAAAAGATTATTTGAATAAAACATTTGGTTTGAAGAGGGGAGAGCCCATCTCGCCCAATGACATTGTCCTGTTACAACAACAATTGAACAATCTGCGCTTTGTTCAGCAGAAATCACCACCTGTACTTATCCTCGTGGATGAGAAAGCTACCATCCGTGTTTATCTGGACAACCGCAACGCAAGTTCGTTTGACATCCTTGCAGGTCT
>JANMVA010000592.1:0-3783 GCA_031392195.1 Saprospiraceae bacterium
CCATGCTACTAAGGAAGCCAAATGGGTGATACTCTGATAGTTTTGGCGCTACTCGTCGCCGGCTACTTTGCCGTCACCTACCGCCCAAACCCGAAGTAGAATTCATCAATGAAACTCCGACTCTTTTGATCATTCAGGTCAAATCAGGTACAGCCTACATTGTTCCAAAAAGCAAATTGGATCATCCGGATAATTTTTTGTCAGAACTTTCTGTAGCGGCGACGATGGAGAATATTCCTTATACAAAGGAGTTGGAGTGGAAGTGGAAATAAAAAAAGCAGGGAGCAGGGGGCAGGGAGCAGGGAGTAGTTTGCGGGTTTCGCCTCGCCTCTTAAATATAAAAGCATGTCGTAACGTAGCGAAGATCCCGCCATTGCTTTAGCAATGTTGCGGGAGAGCAGGGAGCGAAGGGCATAGGGCATAGAGCATAGAGCATAGGGAAAAAGCAGGTCGTAGCGTAGCGAAGATCCCGCCATTGCTTTAGCAAGGTCGCGGGAGAGCAGGCATGGAGCATGGAGTAGTATGCGGGGCTTCGCCTCGCCTTTTAAATATCAAAAGGGCTTACTTCCGCTTATGAAATATTAAAGGAATAGAGCTGGAGAAAAAATTCAAATCCCGAAGGGATAAGTTCGGATAAATCTATTTCTCCTCAGTATAATCAACCTTCATTGTATAGAGTCCTTGACGCCCATTTCTGCCCGGATGAAAATTATAGTGGATATTCAGTCGCGGATATTGGTTTGAATATGCGTTGTAATCAGGGTAAAATGAAATCGACTTGCCAACAAATTTATCGTAATCAGTTTGTTCCTCTGACATATACGAGAGAGGATCAAAATGATCAATGATCTCCTGGAATTGTTTATGAAGGAATTCGGCTTCATCTTCCTTATAAACCAAATGAATATTGCGGATATGAAATACTCTCACACTGTCATAAAGAATGAAGGAAAAGTTTGATGTATCCTTTATATAATGTAAGATGGGATGGTGAATAAATTTAGCATGGATCCTATTCGTTTTAGTATCATAAACAGGTTCATTGATTTTAAAGAAAACCGTGTCACTGATCATGGCATACCTCATCTCAAATATTCCCCCATAATTGGGCAACCTGAAAAACAGGTCATATACAAGCTTGTCAAAATCACTTTGACTATTTGCCTGGCCAAAGAAAAGGAGTGAAAAAAAGAAGGTAGTAATGAATTTCATTGTTAATATGTTTCTCATGTTCTCACATTCTCACTTTCTCACTTTCTCATTTTCTCACATTCTCACATTCTCACGTTCTCACATTCGGTTGCTGAGCTGTAGCACAAGGATGTGGCGTAGCAGGTCGAAGCACACGCTCTAAAACTCCGCATTCCCCGGCGTCCTCGGAAATGGTATCACATCCCGGATATTTGTCATGCCCGTCACAAACAACACAAGGCGTTCAAACCCCAATCCAAATCCGGCATGCGGACACGTACCAAACCTGCGCGTGTCGAGAAACCAATCCATCTCTTCATGAGGGATATGCATCTCCTCCATGCGGCTCATCAATACATCAAGTCGCTCCTCCCGTTGTGAACCGCCGACGATCTCGCCGATGGAAGGAAATAAAATATCCATCGCTGACACTGTACGACCATCATCATCGAGACGCATATAAAATGCTTTGATCTCCTTTGGATAATTGGTGAGGATCACCGGCTTTTGAAAATGCTTCTCCACGAGATATCGCTCATGTTCAGATTGCAGGTCTGTCCCCCACCCTTTTACCGGAAACTGGAATTTTCCTTTTTTATTCGGAGTACTGTTTATTAATATTTCAATAGCCTCTTCATATTTCAGGCGTTGAAATTTATTTTCCACTACAAACTTCAGTTTTGTCACCAAATCCATTGTGCTGCGTTCGGCCTGAGGCTTGCTCTGCTCTTCCTGTTCCTGTCTTTCTTTTAAAAACTGGATGTCATCAGCACAATGCTCTAATGCAAATGCGATCACGTATTGCAGCATGGATTCTGCGAGATCCATATTATCATTCAGATCAAAGAAGGCTACCTCCGGTTCAATCATCCAGAACTCAGCCAGGTGACGTGTTGTGTTGCTATTCTCTGCACGGAACGTTGGACCAAATGTATACACACGGCTTAATGCCAACGCAGCAAGCTCTGCTTCTAATTGACCGGATACAGTAAGGTTTGTTGCCTTCCCAAAAAAGTCCTCTTTAAAATCAACACCACCTTCCTTATTCTTCTGCACATTCTCAAGTGAAAGTGTTGTCACCTTAAACATCTCGCCTGCACCTTCAGCATCCGAGCCTGTGATGACCGGACTGTGGAAATAAAAGAATCCGCGCTCGTGAAAGAAATGATGGATCGCGTAAGCAAGTGAATGCCTGATGCGCATCACAGCTCCGAACGTATTAGTCCTGATGCGGAGATGTGCGATCTCGCGCAGAAATTCCATGCTATGCCTTTTCGGTTGCAGTGGATATTTATCCGGATCCGAATCGCCTACGACTTCAATCGATGCAGCCTTGAGTTCAACATCCTGTCCTTTTCCCTGGGAGGCTAATAATATTCCTTTCGCTACCACTGCAGAACCGGTCGTAATTCTTTTCAATAAGCCGGGATCCGTATTCTCATGATCGACGACGACCTGGATGGTCTGAATACATGACCCATCACTCACCGCGGCAAACTGGTTGTTCCTGAACGTCCGGACCCAACCGCAGACAGTCACCTCAGTTCCAATGGGTTTCGTTGACAGGATCTCCTTGATCGATTGCTTCATTGCTATTTTCTGTTAAGGGGCGAAGATAGAGAGATAGCCCTTATGCTTTTAGGGATGAGAAGGAATGGTTTGCAGCTAGTGCCAAAACCGCGGATTACAGCCTGACAGACAATACGTTAGGACCTCGTGCCACCACTAGTCGTGCCACTACTATTATTCCTGTGGAAGATTCTGACACTTCACCTGGATATAAGCCTCAGCATCGGTCGTGCCGAGCTCCAGCGCCTTCTGCCAGTCTTTGCAGGCATTGATCAGATCACCTGTTGCCTCATAAGAGCGTCCTCGAAAAAAATAGGATGGACCATGATCAGGTTGATGCCGGATGGATTCCTGCATGTCCGCAAATGCCTGTGGGAACAGACCCATTTTGCCATAACAAAAACCTCTTTCAAAATAAGCATTGGGAAAATCCGGATTCAGGGAAATCAATTTCGAATATGTTTCGACAGCCTCGTTCAGCATGTTTGCTTCTTTGTAGGCAACACCCAGATTAAATATGCCATGATGATTTTCAGGATCAGTTGAGAGGATCTTTTTAAAGTCTTCTGCTGCCGCTTTTGTATTTCCACTGGCGCCATAAGCACTTCCTCTGAACTGAAGTGCAGAAATATTATTTGGCTCAATGGCCAGGGCTGCATTTGAAATCTGTATGGCATCCGGGTACCGCTTAAGATTAAAATAAGCTTCAGCCAATCTCACTTTTGCATCGACATATTCAGGACTTAATTCAACTCCCTTTTCTATATAAGGCAATGCTTCCTCCCAATTACCTCCATCGCGCAACATCGATCCGTAATTGAGATTGGCCAATCCTGAACCCGGATTTGTTTTAATGGCATTTCCATAATAATGCTGCCAATCCTGGTATGCACCCGCGCGCCAAAAATTAATTCCTCCCCAAATCAAAATGATGGATGCAAAAACAATTGGTGCCACTTTAAGTGAAGTGAATTTTATTTTATCTATCACACCGAGAATAATCAACCAAAGACCGATGTAAGG
>JANMVA010000613.1:0-7759 GCA_031392195.1 Saprospiraceae bacterium
AGCGGCCTATCACATCACTTACATTCAATTTCAATGATCGGAGAAAGGCCGCTAATTCCGCTAATTAACGCTAATTAAAATTTCATTTGCTCCCTTGCTCCTTTGCTCCTGGTTGGTGAGCTGTCGAACGAGGATGAGCGAATGCAGGTCGAACCATGATCCTTTGCTCTCCCGCAACATTGCTAAAGCAATGGCGAGATCTTCGCTGCGGTGCGACTTTGATCCCTGACTTTTATTTTTTTCCTCGCAAAGACTCCACCTTAACTCCAATCTTCATCACATCTTTCCAAAACCCCGGATAAGATTTACTGACTACCTCCGGATCACGTATCATAATCGGACTTATACAAGCCAGCGGTGTCAATGACATCGCCATCCGGTGATCTTCGTAAGTATTAAACTTCGCTTTGTCTTTCCACTTCACGCGACCAGTGACAATACACGTGAAGTCATCATTTTCTTCTTTCACTTCCACTTTAGCCCTCACTTTCGCTAATTCAGTTTGCATCGCAGTGATACGATCAGTCTCCTTGATCTTTAATGTTTTCAACCCGGATAAAATCCCCTTTACACCCAATCCTGCGAGTGTCACCATCATTGTCTGTGCGATATCCGGATTTTTGGAAAAATCATAGCGTACTTCTTTCGGCCGATGTTGCATGCCGATTTTTTTTAACCGAATGCCATTTTCATAGTACGTCGTCTCTACTCCGAGATGAGTAAAAATTTCCTGCACAGCAGCATCACCCTGTAAGCTTTCCTTATACAATCCTTCGACCTCCAGTTCTGCTTCTGGTGCCAGCGCAACCATCGAATAAAAATAACTGGCCGCCGACCAATCACCTTCAACAGTATACTCCTTCGCCTCATACGAGCCCGCAGGAACGGTGATCGTATTATCAATCCACTCATACGCTGCACCAAACCACTTCATCACCTCCAGTGTCATCCGGATATAAGGCAATGAAACCGGATCATCGATGAGATGCAATTTTAAACCATGAGGCAATATTGGAGCAATCATCAGCAATGCCGAAACATATTGACTGCTCACACCTGCCTGCAAACTGATTTCATGCACATTCTTTCCAAAATCTTTGACAGGTTTTATCAGCAGCGGCGGAAATCCTTCTTTATTTACGTAAGTAATATCTGCACCCAATGTTTGTAATGCCTTCACTAATGGACCGATCGGACGTCGTCTCAGTTGTTCGGAAGCATCGAGCTTTATCTCTTTATCACCCAGGCACAATTTCGCCAACATAAAACGGTAGCTACTCCCCGCATGACCACTGTACAAAACATCTTTTTCAGATGAAAGCATTTTAATCAATGCATCTGTATCATCACTCTGGCTGAGCCGGTTTATTTTAAAAGGCTCCTTACACAGAGATTGAATGATAAGCACCCGGTTGGAAATACTCTTCGAGGGTTCGAGTACGATGGTACCGCTCAGTTTTGGCTGAGGGCACGAAAGGCGGTACACAATGGACATAGTTTATTATTGAGGCTCTTCTTCTTTATCCTCTACACGGCTATCTTCTGCACGGCGTCTTTCAGAATCTTTATCGAAGGCGATGATAATGTCTTTCACAAGCCTGTGCCTGACCACATCATCTGCCGTCAATCGCACAGTTGCAATGCCATCGATTTTGCCAAGCAGATCAATCGCCTTTCTCAATCCCGAATGCACGCTACGCGGAAGATCTATCTGAGAAAGGTCTCCTGTAATCATACATTTGGCAGATGGACCGAGCCTGGTGAGGAACATTTTAATCTGGGGCACTGTAGCATTTTGCGCTTCATCCAGGATAATGAATGCATTGTCAAGTGTTCGACCCCTCATGTAAGCAAGTGGTGCGATCTCAATGATCCGGTTTTGCATGAAATAATTCAGCTTATCCACCTGGATCATGTCATCAAGCGCATCATACAATGGCCGTAAGTATGGATCGATCTTTTCCTTAAGGTCACCCGGAAGAAATCCAAGATTCTCACCCGCTTCCACAGCAGGTCGGGTCAGGATTATTTTTTTGACCATCGAATTTTTCAGCGCGCGTACTGCAAGAGCAACGGCTGTATAAGTTTTACCTGTTCCAGCCGGGCCCACAGCAAAAACCACATCGTTACTGTCACAGGCCTGGACCATTTTCTTCTGGTTTGGCGTTTTTGCCTTGATAGGTTTGCCTGTCCTGCCGTACAGGATCACATGTTCGCCACTGCTGCTGGAGACCTCCGGTTCGAACGTGTGATTGCCATCGAGCAGATCTTCGACAGTCTGCATAGGCAGCGCATTGTTTTCCTTGAGGATGCGCAACATCAGCTCAAACTTGTCTTTTGCGCTCTGCGTGTGCTTTTTCTTTCCTGCAAGTTTGATTTGATTGCCCCTCGAGGTGACCACGACTTCCGGGAATGCTTTCCGGAATAGGTTGAGCTTGCTGTTATTCTGTCCGAATAATTCAAGTGGATCTATATCCTCTACCGTCAGTACAATCTCACTCGATTTGTTTTCTTTTGGAGATGGTGTCGTTTGTCCGATTGCTTTATTGCTTTTTGTACGTGCCAAATCTAATTAATCCTTTCTAAGTGTTTGTTTCCCTTATTAATAAATTTACAATCTATTTCCAATATGTTTGATCCTTTCAACCATCTGACTGCCACCAACCGATGATAAAACGAATCGTCTGCATGGACCTGCTCCCTGGAACCGAGGATATTTTCCTGGGCATATTTGCCCTTGTAAAAAACGAGATCCGGTCTCAGAAAGGGTGTATGGGCCTTGAATTATTGCGTGGCTCACACGAAGGGCAATTGAGTCTCTGGACAATCAGCCTCTGGCAATCAATCGATGAACTTGAAACGTATCGGACATCGGCATTGTTTCAGAAAACCTGGGCCCAGGTGAAACCTTTATTTTCCGCAAAAGCTAAAGCCTGGACGCTTTCCCCAATCGACACAATTACATGAAAACAACCCTGTCCTCATTAGGTGATTTGCACTTCGGATGCATCGATGAGGGATTACAGCAATTGATCCGCGATCAAAATCCTTCTACTGTTTTCATTTTAGCAGATAGCCAGACAGCAGAGCTTTGTGTGCCCAGGGTCCTGGAAGCGATTGAAGCAAATGTTCAAGTCATTGTCGTCCCGCACGGCGAACAACACAAAAACCTCGAATCATGCCAACAGATATGGCTGTCCATGATCGCAGGAGGAACAGATCGACAGTCTCTGCTTTTGAATGTAGGAGGAGGTATGATATGTGACCTCGGAGGATTCGCTGCATCATGTTATCAGCGAGGTATCCGTTTTGCACATATTCCCACGTCGGTTCTGGCTATGACTGATGCTGCTATTGGTGGTAAGACAGGAATTGATTTCAATGGATTGAAAAACTATATCGGCCTGATGAGGGCCCCATCATTTATCTGGATCGATAAGGAATTTCTCCACACATTACCTGAGATCGAATTTGTATCAGGATCAGCAGAGATTGTGAAGCATGCCATTATAGCTGACAGGAAACTTTTTGAATTGTTATCAGAAAAAAAATCCTTGCACGATTTATCCTGGGATGATGTGCTGGAAGAAAGCGTCAGTGTAAAGCTCAGCATTGTTGAATCTGATTTTTTAGAGAAAGGGAAAAGGAAAATCCTGAATTTCGGTCATACAGTAGGGCATGCATTGGAAAGCTACTTTCTGCATACGCCGCATCCACTCACCCATGGACAATGTATTACGTTGGGGATGATGATCGAGTCCCGGATGGCTCATCTCATGGGCTTATTGAACAATCAGGATTTTAATGCTATTGTATCGTTGGCAGATCGATTGTTGAGCCCGGTACAGATTTCAATGCCGACCTTTGAGGAATTAAGGCCTGCGCTGTCCCGGGACAAGAAAACAAGTTCCGGATCGACTGGCTATAGTTTGCCGGATACGATTGGTTCTTGCCGATGGGATGTTCCGGTAGAAGACAAGGTCATCATTGAAAGTTTTCACTGGCTTTCCACACATGACCAGGCGGACCGGGAACGTTTGAATGCCGGGTGATCATTAATTTGTTGTTTTATAAGTATGCTGAATTCGAATTCTGAATATAACCGTTACAGTAAAAAGCTCTGGTATTTGGCTTTTGGGCTTATCCTGGCTGTCATTCTCTTTTTTATCATATTGTCATTCCAGGGTCTACCTGATTTCAAGCAATTGGAAAACCCTGATTTTGAGCTTGCTACGCAGGTCATTGACATCAAAAGCCGGGAGATAGGTCGGTACTATACCCAAAATCGCCTACCGGTCAGCTACGATCATTTGAATCCTTTTCTCATCGATGCACTTGTGGCTACGGAGGATGAAAGGTTCTTTTCTCACTCAGGAGTGGATTTCCAGGCTTTATCGAGGGTGGTATTGGGTGTGCTGACAGGCAATACAAGTAAAGGTGGAGGGAGCACCATTACCCAGCAGTTATCCAAACTCCTCTTCGACAGGCCCGATTTTTCAAAAATGAGTAAAGTGAAAAAAGGCTGGACACTCGTGATGACCAAGTTTAAAGAATGGATTACGGCAGTCAGAATCGAACGGCAGTACACCAAGCAGGAGATCCTGGCCATGTATCTCAATAAATTTAATTTTATCTATGGTGCATATGGGGTCAGTGCAGCATCTGAAATTTATTTTGGTAAAAAACAGGAAGATCTGGCCATTGAGGAAGCAGCCACACTGGTGGGTATGTTGAAGAATCCGGCGCTATTCAATCCTGTGCGCAGACCTGATACAGTAATGCACCGCCGGATGATCGTGCTCAATCAAATGCGCAAAGAAAAATATCTCACACGGGCAGAATATGATTCGATCAAAGTATTGCCACTCGATATTTCAAATTTTAAAAAACAAAGCCATGTGACTGGCCCTGCACCTTATTTCAGGGCAGAGCTTGCCCTTTGGCTCAAAGATCTTTTTGAAAAACCCGAATACAGGAAGCCGAATGGTGAGAAATATAATATCTATAAAGACGGACTGAAAGTATACACGACCATTGATCTCGATATGCAGATCATGGCTGAAGAAGAAATGTGGAAACACATGGCCAAGGTCCAGGAGAAATACAACAAGGTCTGGGCCAAGCTAGACCCGTGGACATACCAGGCTGATGATATGCAGAAAAAGATTCGCAGTGAATCACTCATGGCAATGGTGCGATCCACTGATCTGTATCAGCACATGCGTACTGAAATGCTGGGACCACATCTTTTAAAGATCAGTGAAGAGCATGATATGGAACTCACCGATTGGGATATCGACAATCTCACACGCGAATCTGAGAAAGCCGGACGTATTGCAACGCTGGTAAAAGGGAAAAATATTACTACTGCCAAAGCAAAGGAATATAAAGCCATCATCGCAGGTCCACACTGGACAGAATTAGCTGCTGCGTATAAAAAATTTCAAAGAGACGTAATGGTCGAAATGAAAAAACCTGTTGACATGATGGTCTTTGAATATAATGATGCAGGAGAAAAACAGGCTAACATGTCAAGACTCGACTCCATTAAATACCATCGCAAATTCATGCAGGCAGGTTCACTGGCCATCGATCCGAAGACTGGTCACGTCAAAGCATGGGTAGGTGGTATTAACAATAAATATTTCCAGTACGATCATACCGGCTCCAGCAGGCAGGTGGGCTCAACATTTAAACCCTTCATTTATGCTACCGCCATTACATTGCAGGGCATATCACCTTGCTTCCCTGTCAGGGACCAACCATATACAATCGCACCTGGAGATGGCAGCTTTGGTGTGATCTCGCCATGGACACCAAAGAATGCAGATGGAAGATATACGGGCCGGACCTTCACTTTATTTGAAGCCTTGAAAGATTCGCGAAACACGGTTTCGGTTTTCCTGATGCAACAACTTGGAAATGTAAATGTCGTGCGGGGACTCATTCACAACATGGGTATCGACAGTTCATTACGTCGCCCGGATGGAGAATTTCGTGTACCGAATCAACCATCTATTTGTCTTGGAGCAGCTGACCTCAGTGTATGGGAGATGACCGGAGCATATTGCACGTTTGCCAACAATGGTGTGTTCGTCAAGCCGTATTTCGTGACATCGATCGAAGATGAAAATGGAAAGGTGATTTATTCTGCTGTTCGTGAGGAGCAAGTGGCGCTTCCTCCCAAAGCAAATGCGGTGATGGTGGACATGCTCAAATATGCAGGTGCGTATGCATTTGGTGGTTTTAAAAGTGATATCGGCGGGAAAACGGGAACGACCAATGATTATGTGGACGGATGGTATATGGGGATCACGCCTTCACTTGTAGTGGGTACATGGGTTGGTGGAGAAGATCCCTGGATCAAATTCAATACACTGGCAGATGGCCAGGGTGCAGTCATGGCCAGGCCTTTCTTTAAAGCATTTCTGGCACGTCTCGAAAATTCCACGACAACGGATTATGATCCAAATGCAAAATTTGAGCTGCCGGTAGGAGGATTGGATATTGAAACGGATTGCAATAAATACCGGGCATCCCAAATTGGCCCGGTGATTGATCATTATACCCCGCAAGAGAATTTTGAAGAAGAAGAATTTATTGAGAATTAATACAACCTTCGTATTCCCTTTATTCCTTTTTTCTAAAAACGAAAAAAACAACAAGAGCTAAATGAAGTATTGGCTGTCAGGTAATGTGGTTTTCCTTTGTGTGATACTGGCACTTGTCAGTTGTGTGCCGGTGGAAGAAAGAATGGAAGCACCATTTGATATCAGCTTTCAGAATGAAGTCGTACGCAACATCTACGAGATGCAGTTGCGGCAACAAAAAGATAGTCTGGTCATTTATCTGCAAAGTGAAGATCCTTCTATTCGTTATGCAGCCGCACGTGCATTTGCATCTTTCCAGGATTCATCTGCATTGGAGTCTTTGATTCCACTTTTACAAGACCCGAATAGCCAGGTGAGAGCCATGGCAGCATATGCTGTCGGTCAACTCGGCTCTGCACTGGCCGAAACACCCCTGACATCAGCTTTTGATGGAAGAGACAGTGCAAGGTTGTACCTGCAATCCAATAGTGCCATTCTTGAAGCAATGGGAAAGATAGGTAGTGCACAGTTTTTAAAAGCCCTCAGTACAATCTCGACATATCAACATTCTGATACTCTTCTATTGCTCGGACAGGTCAGAGGTATCTATCGTTATTCACTGCGAAATATGATCGATGAGGAAGGCACTGCCACCATGATCCGGTATCTCCATGATGGGCAAATGCCTTATCCTGTAAGACTGATCGCGGCACATTATCTCAATCGAACACCCAATCTCGATCTCACCGATCATGCACAGGAGATCATCGCAACATGGCATGCAGAAAGTAATCCCATGCTCAGGATGTGTATTGCTACGGCATTGGGGAAATTAAAATCAGCAGAAGCCCGCACACTTTTACTTGCAAGTCTGCAGACAGAATCAGATTACCGGGTCAAATGCAATATGCTCAGGGCACTTCAGTCATTCGACTATGAGGATGTGCATGAAGTATTTCTCGAATTTGCTAAATCAGGTAATGCTGCCATGGCAGAAGTAGCTTCGCAATATTTTGTCACGAATGGCCGGGAGCGTGATGCAACAAAATATAAATCGGCGATCGATCAATGCAAAACCTGGCAGGCTAAAACCAGGATGGCAGAAGCAGCTAATAAGAACATGACCTCCATGTTCACTGCACCAAAGACAGCCTTGCAAAAAGACATTG
>JANMVA010000685.1:0-6218 GCA_031392195.1 Saprospiraceae bacterium
GGTTCTGTTGTATGACAATCCACACAGGTTGACTGGATGCCCGCCAGCTGGTGATTCGGATTTGTCGTGACGACATAGTCATTTTCGTGACAGGTGATACACGCAGGAGAGATCTTTGTATAATCGGCGCCTGTGTGGCAACGTGAACAATCTTGGATATCATGTCCTCTCGTCAGTGGGAAGAAATCATGATTGATCCCCTCCGCATCCCACGAGAATGCATCTGAACGGTGACACTCAACACAATTCGTTGAGAACCCTGCTTTGCTGTGTTCCGGATTGGTGGTGGCTGCATATTCATCGAGGTGACAACTGACACAATCATGGCTCATGGGTGAAAACCGCAATGCCGTCTCTGATTTGTGGCAATCTGTACAATTAGCCGTAGCATGAGCTCCGGATAAAGGAAATGCCGCTTGCCGGTGGATGTCGGCAATATTGTTTACCAACCAGGATTGTGAATCATGACATCGGGCACAATCCTGTCCAACGGATTGCTCATGGACATCAATATGGCATGAAGCACAGTTTGTTTCAGCTTTGTTAAATTCCAGTGTGGTGTGACATTGCCTGCAATCAATTACCTGATGTTGTCCTTCGAGTGGAAACCGGGAGACGTCATGATCAAAGCCAAGGGTGTCACGCATAGCAGTCCAGCTATCAGCGGTGTGACATTTATCACAACTGATTTTAAATTCTTTTCCATGCGGTGATTTCTGTGCTGTCACCATCATCACCGAAAGAATTCCTGGTATGAGCCATGCTATGCGTCTCAACTTATTCATCCATCGGCATTCATTACGCTGTGAATAAAAGAATGTACCTCAGGCAAGGGCCTGACAGGACTTGGTTTTTTAATCAAAAAAGCTTGGCTTTGGGGCAAAAGGGGCTTGCCTGATATGGTGAGAGCTATAAATATAGTAAACATTTTCCCGATGCTTCCGCCTTTTCTCAACCTTTCAGCCATGTTTTTCCTTTTTACCTTTTCCTGGTGTGTTATATATTTTCTTTGATTTGTGATCTTCTGTCTTTGTGATCTTTACATATGACAATCAATACACTGAAGCTTATTCGTTCGATAGAGCACGATCTGTTTTCCATTCTCCGGAATGTCTGCCTGGTGACACTCATTGCACGATACATTTTTATGGGCCCCATCCAGGACAAACCGTGCTGTGTCGTGATCAAACAGGCTTGGCTTCCAGACCAGGGATCCATGACATCTGACACAATCCGTCACTCCTGCTACTGCAAACTGATCACCGTGTGCATTTTCATGGCACTTCGCACATTCATTTTGCAGGCTGTTAAATGGAATTTTACGTTCCCGTGCAGATGTTGTAACCGGCTGGTGGCAGGCTGTGCATGAAATCATAGCATGCCTGCCGGATAGCTCAAATTCCGTGGCTGCGTGATCAAACGTCACCTCTGCCCACGCATCCGTGATGTGACACTCCGTACAGTTTTTATCTGGATAGTACTTCTCACCGAGGTGACCATCATGAACATTGGTATGGCAATCGACACATTGCATTCCAACATCTCTGAACGACCATTCATCATCTTTCATATGACATGCATTACATGGAGTGGCCAGGTGCGCCCCTGTCAATGGAAACGCACTTGCATTATGTTGTTCAATCGTATAAAGTGATCCGGCAAAGCCATTGACCGAATGACATTCTTTACAGTCAGGGTTATGATCTCTCCCGGCAAATTGACCTTTGTGAAAATCATCGTGACAATCCACACATGCATTATGAGCCAATGGTTCAGTCAGGTTTGTTTCATGACATTTCCGGCAATCAACGAGATTGTGTCTTCCTTCAAGTGGAAAACCTGTAAGACTATGATCAAACTGATCTGCATTCAGAAGCTTGTGAAAAGAGTCCTCCGTATGGCACTTCCTGCAATCTGTTCCAAATCTTGATTCATGAACGTCTTTATGACATGCGGCGCAGTTATGGAAATCTTTCCCTTTATAATCGCGAAATACATTTTCCGCAACTACATTTTTTCCCAGATCATGACATGAAGCACAATCAACTGTTTTGTGCTTTCCTTTTAATGGAAATTCGGTTTGATTGTGATTGAATTTGTTATTGCCGATAAAGACATTAAATGATTCTTCCGTATGACAATCTTTACAATTACGGCCAAAACGGTTATCATGAACATCCGTATGACAATCTGCGCAACTGGCGAATGGACGACCCGCGAACTGTTGAAAGAGCTGTCCGTTACTGACTGTAACCTGGTGACAGGACTTACAATCAACTGTCTTGTGTTTTCCTTTTAATGGGAAATCTGTTTTCGCATGATCGAAGAGCGCTGCAGGAATAAATGACTCCGTCGTATGGCAGGAGGCACAGTTGGTGGAAAGCGTCTTTTGATGAATATCCCGGTGGCAGGCAATACATTCTGTCCTCAGTCCGAGATACGTTGTTTTCTTGTTTCGCAATTCAGCCGATTCGATCCGTTCATCGTTATGACATGCTTTGCAATCCTGTTGAAGATGTGCACCGGTGAGCTTATACCCTGTCAATGCATGATTGAACCGCTCTTCATCAAAGCGGACAATTTCAAAATTCTTTCCGTGATGTTCGCTGTGACATGTAAAGCAATCTTTTCCGGCAACCTCTGATGAAGCATGGTATCCTTTTCGCTGCTCCATCCTGCTGTTGATTTCTTTATGACAATCCAGGCACTTTGCATTTGTCACTTTATCTCCAAGCACATGGCACTTTGTACAATTGGAAATGCCTTCAAGTTGTGCATGTGCCGTAGTCAGTTGGCCGGGTGAAATTTGCGCCCACGTACCGGGCACAAGCCACACCAACAACCCGATCACGAGAAGTGTTTTACAACCTGCCTTGTATGCGTGCCGTCGTTTCATCATCTCCGCTTTGCGTGCTTTAATATTGGATGACCAAACCGCGTTGTAATATCGATTCCCGCCTTTTGTAAAAACTGCGTAGGCAATTCTCCTCCTGCAAATACGTACACTAAATCATTATTAATTTTCAATATGTTGTCACCTGTCAGTGAAAGCTGGACCGCATCCTCGGTTATTTCCTTTACGTTAGAATTAAACCTCACATCAATTTTTCCCAGCGTTGCAGCTTCGTTTATTTTTTCACTGTTCTTCGGTTTGATGCGTTGAAATGATTCTCCCCTGTATGACAAGATCACTTTGTTGTCATCTGCTAATGACAGTGCTGCTTCAATGGCCGAATCACCACCGCCGACAACAAGAATATTTTTTTCATGTATATTCTCCGGCTCCAATAATCGATATGCTACCTTTTCAAGATGCTCTCCCCGTACATTTAATTTTCTCGGCGTGCCCCTTCTTCCTATTGCAAGCAAAACTGATTTTGTAATAAATTCCTCTCCGGTGCCAATCGAAACCCGGAAGTGTTCTCCTGCACGAGAGATGGATTCAACTCTTGCATTTTCTCTGATGGAGATATTATTCAGGTTCAATACTTTTTCCCATAAGCTTAGCAGCTCTGACTTTTTCGTTTCTACCAGTTTAACCTTCCCGTGCAGGGGCAGATCCATTGGTGAGGTCATCACGATTTTAGAACGTGGGAAAGAATATACCGCACCCCCCAGGGTATCCTGTTCAAGTGTGATTGTTTTCAATCCATGTCTCTTTGCTTCGAGCGTTGCGGAAATGCCTGCGGGCCCTGCTCCGACAATGACAAGATCATATTCCGATTCTTTTGCTTTGGTAACAGCCTTCACAATATTATTGACCGCCTGTTTGCCTTGCTCAACACTGTTTTTGATGAGGCCCATGCCCCCCAATTCACCTGCGATGTATATTCCTCTCACGTTTGTTTCAAAATCCTGCTTCACATGTGGGAGATCCACGCCTCGCTTTTCGGTCCCGATCACAAGGGAAATGGCTTCGACCGGACAAGCGTGAAAACAAGCGCCATGTCCGATGCATCGCGATGCATTGATGAGTGTTGCTTTTCCATTCCGGATCCCGATGATTTCTTTTTCCGGGCAAGCTTCAATACAGGCACCACTCTGGATACAGGTATTGACATCTATTTCAGGATGAAGTGAAACGGGCTCATGCAAACCTTCTTCCTTTGCCTTTTTGATTTTCTCGTCCACCCTGTTAGAGTTTCTCTTCAGCCTGCGGACATATAAATAGATGGTCAGCAGGATGAGCAACCCTACGACCGTATAAATGATGATCTGTTCAAGCAATAATTCCATGCTTAAAATATCCACTTGTAACCAAATGCAATCGTGATTGCCACATGGATCACCATGATGACAAGCATGATCAGGGCAAAGGGCAGATGCGCCACATGCCAGTATTTAAAATAAGTCTGCATAGTCTGCAGTCTCCTGATTCTCGCGTTTAAGGTCATTTCGTTGTTGACTAGCTTCATGACACCCTTTCTGTCCTTTCCTGTCAACCTCGCTTCGCCGAAAATGGCCCTTACTTTATTTTTTATTTCCTTGTTTATCCGCATTCGGCTTGTCATTCTTCCAAACAAGCCGCTCCCGGTCTTCTCCGGCTCTCTTACCGTCGCTGCTATTAGTTGATTATAAACCACTTCATCAAATCCATATTTAAGCCTTAGCTGATGGCTCATGTTATCCTTCATTTCTTTTATTTCAGTCAGGCTCAGCTCCCGCCCCTGGATCGTCCTGGGGATCTGGATGTAGATGAACCGGCCTATTATCCCACTTAAAACTACTGCCACCATGCTCCAAAAGCTTATAGAAACGATACCGCCGAACTTAAAAGCGGTATGAAAGAGGATTAAAAGGGGACCAACCGAACACAAGAAAATGTGGAATTCGAGCCAATACTTAAGGGCTCCGACCCGTGGAAGGAATTTTTTCTTCTTGCGGCCTATGTAAGAAAACACCCCGATCAGGATCATCAGGGTGCCCAATATGCCCAGTCCATGACCTACCGGGCCACTGGGCTTAAGTATCGTATGACTTTCGTGGAACGGTCTTTCCTCAACAGTTGTGAGGTAGTATGATAGACCCCAATAAACAAGAATGATCAGTGTGATAAAGCCTATCGCAATGAGCACGCTGATATACAGCCGGTGTATCCTTTCTGTCATACCTGTCAAGATTATATTTTGAAACCCCACTGCGATCAACGCCTGTATTTGGCATCAAGGTATCTGTAACATCTGCGATGCAACATGAGTTTGGTCGCCTCGCTGACTGATTGTGGTCTGACAGCCGGGCTGGTCTAATAATTCAGTGTGGGTAATTTGGTTGTGCCTGATTTAAAGCTTGTCGGCAAGACAATTGAGCACCGTGTGCAGGCGTGCCTGTTCGGGTTCTGTCAGATCTACATTCATCACGCCCGATTTGGTGGGAATCTGAATAGTGCGGATCCGTTTGGATTTCAATTGCTGCAACTCTTCGCCGTGCTTGTGCTGACCGCCCAGATTGATGTGGCCTTCGGTGCTGCAATCCATATCGTTATCATTTAGCAAATGGATTTGCGTGCCATCGGCCAAAACAATTGTCACCGGCTGTCCCTTTTCAAAACATTTCGTTTTATCGGTGAGCGATAATGTGATCAATAGATATGATAGCCTGAAATTGATCGTGCGGATTTCGACACCTGTCAGTTGTGTTGGTTTGAATTCATACCCACCCCTTCCACCGCTGGCAAAATAAACCAGCTGATCACAAGGGGTGTCTTGCGTTTTACCAATGTTGAAGAGAAGCATGAATAAGAAAAGTGTGGTGCAGGCTTTCATGATATGTCGTTTGTGGAGACTATAACAGGAATCCATCCCCATTGAGTTCAGGTCAGGACGCCTTGATGAGGCAACCTTTTACGATCTCGTCTTCCATTCTGAGATTTAACTCTCCGTCCTTAATGATATGGTTGAGCAGGTTCAGGACATTATTACCATACATCTGGCTTGCGTCTTCCGTCATCTCGCTGTCCAGGGATGAGTTTCCAATGATTGTCACGCCGTGTTTTTTGATCGTCTTATTGTCTTCAGTGAGTGCACAATTACCTCCTGTAGATGATGCCAGGTCGACGATAACCGATCCGTGGCGCATCAGCGAAACTGTTTCGGCCTCAATCAGAACGGGTGCCTTTCTTCCCCTTACCTGTGCCGTGCAGATGATGACATCTGCCCTGGATGCTCTCGATTGAACTTCTGCTCTCTGCCTGCTCAAAAACTCCTCTGATTGTTGAACGG
>JANMVA010000045.1:0-4266 GCA_031392195.1 Saprospiraceae bacterium
ACTCGGCGAGCCTGGGTGTATTCGAAGATCATTTTATCTCCCAATCGGGATGCGATAGCACTGTGTTTACAACAGTGACTTATTCGGCGAGTGATTCCACATTTATCAATAATTCTTCATGCAATCCAGCTGATACGGGTGTGTTTGTTCAAAACCTGATCAATCGATTTGGGTGCGATAGCATTGTCACTGACATCATATCGTTTCTTCCCACAGATCAAACCTTTATCACGAGTAATACATGCGACCCAGCACAGGCAGGGGTGATCGTAACCACACTTACAAATCAAAACGGTTGTGATAGTATTGTAACAGAAACAATTGGGTTGCTATCCACAGATGGAACAGAATTATTTTCTACAACATGTATATCATCACAGGAAGGTGTATTCGTGACGAACTTGATCAATCAACATGGCTGTGACAGCATCGTTACATTGACTGTCTCGTTAGTCGCAGCAGATACAACAACCTTATCTTTCAAAACATGCGATCCCGCCCAGGTCGGAAGCACTGAGGAATTATTCACCGGCCAGGATGGTTGCGATAGCCTGGTCATATCAGAAACAACCTTGTATCCATTACCTGTTTTAAATGCAGTTGTCTCTTCCGATTACAACGGCTATCCCATCAGTTGCTTTGGCGAAAGTGATGGCAGTGCAACAGCAAATGTCACCGGCACACCTTCATTCTCATACATATGGTCCACAGGCAGCACAGATCCGGGTATCGCAAATGTGCCTGAAGGATTATACGCAGTTACAATAACGGATGGAAATGGATGCACAACAAACAGTGAAATCATTCTCAACGCTCCACCAGAATTCTCCATCAGTCTTGTTGTATCACAACCCGATTGTTTTGACAAGGATAAAGGAAGCATCACAGTACAACAAGCAGGCGGCATCGATCCTATCCGTTATTCGATCGACGGAATAAATTATCAGCCTTCACCACTATTCAGTGATCTGTCCGGTGGCACATATCAAATCTCCGCCCTCGATGCCAATAATTGTGAAGTCAAAGAAATCATCTGGATCAATGTTCCCCTGATGGTGCATGTCGATCTCGGCGATGACCTGATCATTCTGCCAGGAGACACAACCATCATCGAGGCAATTGTGAATGTTCCTTTCGATTCTCTCGCATCCATCCACTGGTCCGGCCTCATCAATCCCAACTGTCCTGAATGTCTGACACAGCCTGTTGCACCGATCATCACGACGACATATTCTGTGACCGTCACAAGTTCTGATGGTTGTAGTGATGAAGATGCGATGACCTTGTATGTCGACACCAACAATGACATCTATGTCCCGAATATATTCTCACCCAATGGTGATAATATCAATGACCGTTTGCTGATCAGTGCGGGGAAGGATGTGGAGAAGATTTCTTCATTCATTGTATATGATCGTTGGGGGGATATGGTGTTTGAAGCGAGGGAGTTTTTTCCGAATGATGCGAGTGTGGCATGGGATGGGAGGTTGAAAGGAAGATTTCTTAACCCGGGTGTATTTGCTTACAGACTGATAGTTGTAAATAACGATGGAAGCTCCGAGGTCAGATATGGAGATGTGACACTGTTGAGGTAGTAATTGCGCTCAAATATTTCACTGCTAAGTTCACAAAGAAGGCAATAAGTACACCAAGTCTTCTTCTAGTCGATAATTTAATTCCTCTTACTTTTTACTTCTTACCTCTTACCAATTTGGTGTAGTGGCCTTTGTGCTTCTTTCGCACCCTTAGTGGTGAAAAGATTCCCAATCTATTTTGAAGTCTTAACTAAAAGCTATTCGTATTTTGCGTAATTTGATCTATCGCATCTCACCCGGTTAAAAATATGAGACCACCATCATGACCGGAAGTCCTGCCATATACCAAAAACAACCTCAAAAGCATTTCCCGCTTTTGTTAAAATCCACGTCCAGATACCGTTTCAAGGTTGGCCACCTTAATCTCTAAAAGGTTTCGGTGGAAAGAATCTTCGAATATTATTACCTACGCATTGTACATGTCACTTAATGAGATGACAGGTTTTAGAAATCCACGTTATGTAAGGGCAATTTAAGCCACCGAATCTTTTTGAAAAACTGGACCTCCTAGACCTCGTAAGCTTTCGGAGGCCAGCGCATGCTTAAAAACTCTAAGCAAATTACAAATTATCGATTTTTCGTTATTTTGGCATGTATGACATGCTTTTTTTACAATTCCTGTGAAAAAACAGGCTACCAGACCGATGATTCTCGCATTTTAAATGAAAAGAGAATTATGCCGAGGGATATTGATGATTGTGATGAGTGCCCTGTGAATTATTGTTGCTGTGCTATTGAACTAGCCGAAGGTCAACTAGAAACAACATTAATTTTTTGTGGTGTTTATGATGTAGATCCAACTCCAACATCATGCGGTACAGCAAGCCCGCCAAGTCCTTGTGCCTCTATTTCGGGCAGCATAAAAACCATTGTTTTAAATAGCAATGATCCCAAAGAATTGTTTTGTGTGCCGTTTGGTGGTTCATTCAGTATTTACAATGCTTCAGGTGGTGACAGAGATATTTGGTTCACATGTCAACCAGAATTGACCTTTCCTGATTCTGAAGAACTTACGATTCTTGACGAAGAAACGCTATTTTTTGACACAGATGGCAGCTGTTTTTTAACAGGATGTCCTAACTAGATCGTCAATTTATGGAAGTGCATTTAATAAGCAAAATGCACTTCCGCTTTTTAATTAACTTCATTTCCTTTTAAATATGATTTTGATTAAGGTTGTAGGCTTATTTAATTGGTTTTCACGAGACATTTTTAAGTGCACTTATTTTAATTTTATTTTATTTTTTACTCTTATTTTAAATTATAACCAACTATTCGCACAATCATATTTCTCAACAGGTTCACATATAATTTATAAAATAGAGATCGACGATTCTCAATGTAGTGAATGTTCCTTCAACTTCGTGGCTCCAACCACCGCCTATCCACAAGGGATCTCCTTTGGCCCAGATACAAATCTCTATTACGAGACTTCGCCTGACTTAGAGATAATGGATACTATTACAGGGAATTCAACTCTCTACTTTACAGCACCAGGAATGCCACCAAATTTCAGTGGTCTTGTAAGTGTCGGTGGTGGAATCTTTTATTCAATGGATTCACAGGATGAATTTTTGTGGAAGTATGATGTTAATGCAGGGACATTATCCGTAATTGGATCTACTGGTTATTCAGCCTTTGGAGATTTAACAATGTATAATGGTGAGATTTATTATACAATGCAGGGAGGAATAATAAAATTGGATGTTAATATTCCTTCCAATTCCAGTTTAGTAGTTTCAATGCCAAGCGATTATTTAATATCCGGTATTACTGCTTCTCATATTTGCAATTCATTATTGGCACTGCTATTTATTGAAAGTGAGGATACCTATGAGTTAGTTCATATTAATTTAATTGACGGTGCGATTACTTCAGTCTGCAGTGTGCCTTCAAATATTTCTAGCTTGACAAGAATTAGTTCAATGCTGGAACATAGCTCAGCTCCTTCCTGTGATAATTATATAGACCTCGACTGCAACGACAGCTCCGGAGCCACGGAAGCAGATTACATTTCTCCCGATTTTAATTGCCTTTCTGATGGAGTCGGCATTGCCGATGAAGACATCAAAATCATTTACGATGCTATTATCACCGAAATGACTATCGAGGTAACCGGATTTGTTCCCGATGCTCCAAATGAAATCCTTGACATCATCGGATCCGTTCCAAATATTGATGTCACAGGTGCCGGCACTGATATGATAATTTTGTCAAATGCAGGGGGTGCAACATCACGCGATTTTAAAGATGCTCTTCGCTTAGTTAGATATATCAACACAGCTCTTTATCCTACAGCAGGCCTTCGGACAGTTGAGGTTCAGTTTACAACTGAATCAGGAGAGTCAAGCAATATCGCTACTGCATTTATCAATGTGGAAGAGTTGCCTCTGATTGAAGTTGACCTTGGACCGGATCACGAAGTATGTGAAGGCTTATCAGTCACACTCGATGCAGGCAATCCGGGTGCTCAATATTCATGGTCCAATAATCAGACAAGCCAGGTGATCACGGTAACAGAAGAAGATGAATATATCGTCACTGTCAGCAATGGTATCAATTGCCCCAACCAGGATACAGTTGTTGTTGATGTTCTTCCAGCTATTCATGTTTTTCTCACCGCGGAGGCTGAGATCTGTTATGGTGAAGATGCAAGCATCACCATCCATAC
>JANMVA010000053.1:0-8584 GCA_031392195.1 Saprospiraceae bacterium
ATGAGTTGGCGAAAGGGAAGGCGATGGATAAGATTTTAAGGAAGTAGAACGAAATCCAGTCCGGTACGGTCGACCGTTATTGTAGCCCAGGAATTTATTCCGGGGTCATGTGCCAACCTCCTTTGATCAACCAGTGCCGTAGGCACGACCGAAGAAACTGTTTCCGATGGCAAAAGCTAACACCATCTGCGTATTAAATATATGTTTGTACAATAATCCCGGAGTACACTGATGTTTATTCTGAGATATTCCTCGGAATTAGCCACCATGATCAAAGAAATAAAGAAAGAA
The DNA here is from genome assembly GCA_031392195.1 of Saprospiraceae bacterium. Classification (GTDB taxonomy): domain Bacteria; phylum Bacteroidota; class Bacteroidia; order Chitinophagales; family Saprospiraceae; genus Opimibacter. The sequence goes on from JANMVA010000053.1 coordinate 292, forward strand.
CTTTTTAGACTTGAACTTCAGCACGACATTAAGATTTTGTATGCGGTAGAGAGCGGGAGTCGTGCCTGGGGCTTTGCTTCGACTGACAGTGACTGGGATGTGAGATACATTTACATCCACCGGCTTGATTGGTATCTTAGAATCGATGACCGGAAAGATAATCAGGAAGAAATTTTACCCAATGACATTGACCTGGCAGGCTGGGAGTATGGAGTTTCATAAGCTTCTGGAAAGCCAAGTGGCTAACCAGGAAGTAAAAAGTGAAATCCAGAACCTACTGACCCGGAAAATGTCCGGTGAAGAACTAAATGAAGAGCCTAAAATCCAGATACTCAATGACTTTCTGGAAGAGAAAATTGAGTATTACAAAAGTTATGTATTATCGGTTGGTCCCACAGGCCAGCCTGATACCGAAATGCTTGATCAACTATTTATGGAAACTATTTATGAGGCCTGGAATAATCAACAGTAGCAATTAATTATAATTAGATGAAAAATATTTTCTTTCTTTTAATGATCATGTCATTTCCATTGAATTCACAAACTTTCACAATTGAGGGCTTGGTGTGGGATACAATTTATATGGGAATTAATAACAGGATAAATTTGAGTAATGTTACATGCGAAAATTTGAAGTATGAAATATCACCGAAAATTAATACAAAAAAAGACGGCTGTGAAATTGAGGTTTTTCCTGTTAAACCTGATATAAATTACACACTTTCGGTTTCCGATGGCAGTGGTGCCAAACATGTAATTAGTTTGTATTCTCAACGGGTTACGCTGGAAATTGCATGCCTTGCCAATAAACTTCTTCCCGGACAAATAGAGTCTCTTAAACCGGAAGTTGCCAAGCAATTAAGAGGTATTCAAACGATCGTGAATTGTCCATGGATTCGTGATGAATGCAAGATTCTGGGGTATAATTTCAGGATCGAAAAAAATGGAGATGTTATTTATGTTGAAGATACCCCGGGATGGCAGCTATCAACCGGTGCTAAATCCGCTCTTCAAAATATTTCAAAAGGAATGACCATCATTTTTGACAATGTTAAATGGAAAACACACGGGGATTGTGGCGGTGGTCAAACAGATATCACCTTGCAGGTTGAATGATTTAGCATCTGGTGATTATTATCTTTAAGCAGATTAATGTTTCAATGAACAATTGCACATTAAAAGCTTCAATTCAGCAAACAATAAATCATGCAACCAATTGATAATTATTTAGCCAAACATTACATACACCGCAGTAACTGGTTAAGAGCAGCTGTACTTGGAGCTAATGATGGGATCATTTCGATCGCAAGTCTGGCCATTGGCTTCGCAACAGCAAGCTCCACAAGAGAGCCGGTTGTATTAGCGACTGTAGCAGGACTTGTTGCCGGAGCTTTATCCATGTCAGCAGGAGAATATGTCTCTGTCAGCTCCCAAACAGACGTTGAGAAATCTGACATCGAAAGAGAAAAAAAGGAATTGGAAGATATGCCTGAAATAGAAATCGAAAGACTGGCAGAAATATATGAGAAAAGGGGATTGAAGAAAGAAACAGCATTGGTGGTGGCCAAAGAACTGACAGAAGTTGATGCGTTAGGAGCGCACATCAGAGATGAGTTGGGTATAAATGAAATGAGCCAGGCTAATCCCGGCCAGGCAGCATTCGCTTCGGGATCAGCATTTTTAGCGGGCGGCATAATGCCCCTTTTAGTTGCTCTTTTTTTCCCCATTCAGAATATGGAGTTCTATCTGTATGGCACTGCTCTCATATTTCTTGCATTGCTTGGTGTGTTATCTGCTAAAACCGGAGGATCAAAAATCTGGAAGCCTGTCTTGCGCGTTACGTTTTGGGGAACAATAGCTATGGGGTTGACTGCACTGGTCGGATATTTGTTTGGAGCAAATATTTGACTTATCTAAGAGCTTTCTATCAGTGGAACCATTTCGCAAATGACCGTCGTGAATTTTGAAAATAACATTGTAACCAAAATTGAAGATATTGGACTGCAATAAAATAATATCATGAAAAAGTTTGCCCTGATCCTGTCACTCCTTGCAATCGCCATCCATCTAAGTTCACAGCAAGATGAATATGCAGTTAAGGAATTAAAAATTACGGTCCTCAGTACCATGCTGGCACAGCGAGGCATCGGTGAATGGGGCTTTTCCGCACTGGTAGAGGCGGATTCATTTAGAATCCTGTTTGATGCCGGCGCGCGCGAAGAAACCGTAATACAGAACTGCAAAGAGCTGAACATCGATCTAACTAATGTTTTCGAATTGGTTTTAAGTCACAATCACGGAGACCATACAGTTGGCTGGCTTCCCCTGCGGAATTCAGTGAAAGATGTCAATCCGAAAGCCTTATCCACTACACATGTCGGCAAAGGTTTGTTTGACACCCGCCTTGCACCAAATGGTGCAGAGAACACAAGCCGTCAAAAAGATTCTTTGGTTTACGTTCAATCCGGCGGACAGATCAGGGTGCATAATGATTTCATCGAGATACATCCGGGCATTTTTCTCACCGGACCTGTGCCAAGGATTCATCCGGAGAAAAATTACACATTGGGCGGGAATGTTTTTATGAAAAAAGATGACGCTGGAAATATTATTCATGACATTGTTCCGGAAGACATGTCACTCGTCATCAGAACGGATCAAGGCTTCGTGTTGCTTTCCGGTTGTGGGCATTCCGGGATCATTAATACAATTGCACATGTTCAGAACAATCTGAAGGCATTACCATTGTTAGCGGCAATTGGTGGTTTTCATTTGTTGGAAAATTCGGATGATCAGATTAAATGGACTGCGGAGAAACTGAAGGAAAGTGGTGTTCGCTATTTTATGGGTGCACATTGTACAGGTATTGAGCCCGTGTATCAGATAAGGGATTGGGCAGGACTGAAAAGAGGGGAGTGCATCGTTGGTTCTGTAGGTGCCATGTTTGATCTTGAAAACGGATTTGTGGCTGGCCCGTTGACGAAGTAATATCTTTATGTCTCAACGAAAAACCACAATTATTTATTCCCATGGGACTATTCAACCTATTTAATAAATCACCCGAACAACCCAAAATGCAATCAGGACCTTATAAAGATCCCCCGATCAACCTGGTCTACAATCTTTTGTTCTGCGATAATATCGAACTGTACAAAGCAAATACAAAGCCACCCATCTCTTATCCCTACGACATTTTGTATGCGGACATAAGCTCGGTATCAGATTTGCAAAAGATCATTGACGATCCAGATTCAGATCCGCGTGTAAAAATGTTGGCTTACAATAAGCAGATGTCATTTGGACATAAGCCAAACAAAAAGGAACTTCTCGGCGTCATTGTTGAAGTGGGCCTCAATGAGGGCCTGGATGTTTTGGCCTCTTTTCCAAATGGAACTGCACGCTATATTAATTACACCGGAAAATTACTGATCTGGGAAGCATCCGACGCAACAACAGATCAATTAACTGCTGATCTGTTTTCATACAGCAATGAGATTGTTAAAAAAATTGGTCCGTGGGATAAACCAAGGAGGCCTTGTCCGACAACAGGCAATGTGAGGATTACATTTCTTGTTTCAGACGGACTCTATTTTGGTGAAGGTGGAGTCAATGTATTGTTTAAAGATCCCATGGCAGCTCCCGCATTGTCGACCGCGACGCAACTGATGCAGTATTTAACAGAGAAAGCTCTTGAAGCAGAAAGAAAATAGGAATCGTTTTGCCCAAAACAATATACCAGGTTTACGTCATTGAGCTTTCAAAACGGGTCTTCACTGAGAATGCAAAATTCCGCAACGCAAATCCTCAGTTCAATGGCGTGCTTGAATGTCTTTATGTTGGGATGACTAGTAAAGATCCCGCCGAACGATTCATCCAACACAAAACCGGATATATCAGTAAAAAGGGTTTTAATCTTTCAGCCAGATTGGTCAGGAAATATGGCTCCTACCTGCGTCCAAGTTTGTATGATCACATCAATGAAAAACCAATGAATAAGAAAGAAGCTTTGGCGATGGAAGAACAGCTTGCTTTGGAGTTGAGGAGAAAAGGATATGCAGTTTGGTTTAACTGATTATAAAAATATTCCTGCAGTTAAGATGTTTCCACATGGAATCCCCGTTGCTGGAGAGAACTCCCGCAACAAGTATTATCCATTATGGCGATTCTTTAGTTGCTGAAAGGCAACTACCAACTGCAGGAGTTTTCTCCTGCAGTTAGGAAGATTCCAAGGCAACTACCAACTGCAGGAGTTTTCTCCTGCAGTTAGGATGATTCCATAAGGAATCCACGTTGCTGGAGAGAACTCCCGCAACAAGTATTATCCATTATGGCGATTCTTTAGCTGCTGAAAGGCAACTACCAACTGCAGGAGTTTTCTCCTGCAGTTAGGAAGATTCCATGGCGATTCTTTAAGCAAGAAAATCCCAATTTTTTATGCCAGTTTCAAAGTAATATGCAGAAGAGTATTTATAATGAATGTCATTGAATCCTTTCCTGGACATGTTTCTGTGTATATAATTAATTTTCTGTTTCAGCATTCTTTCACTGTAGATGAGTTTACTTAAAGTTCCTCTTTCCCAAATTTGATACATCCTGTCTTTTTTATTGACTTTTAAATAATTGACCGCAGCCCAATCATTTTTATCCAGGATGAATTTCCGAAGTGTCTGAGCAGTATATTTTAGAAAACCAAACTGAACCTCCTTTAGTGTATAAGGATCTCGTATCTGCCAAACGATATGAATATGTGTGTCCATAATTACAAAAGCGATGATGAAGGCCTTTTTGTTGGTGACACAATAGCTGAAAGCATCAATGATGATATCTTTGCATTCATCATATTGCAGCAGGGGATACCAGTGTAAGATGGTAGCTGTGGTAAAGTAGAGATCCCGATAAATATTCATAGCTGATTTCAACCTTTGTCAAATCATAATGTATCGGGGAGAGTCAAACGTTACCAGGAAAGAGAACTTTATTTGCAGTTTTAATAAAAATGTACTAAAAGAGATGAGTCTTCTCCTTCTGTTTGGATTCCAAAAGGAATCCACCTGGTTGCTGGAGAGAACCTCCCGCAATAAGTATTTTCCATTGGATGCCAAAAGGCAACTACCAACTGCAGGAGTTTTCTCCTGCAGTTAGGTGATTTCATAAGGAATCCACGTTGCTGGAGAGAACTCCTGCAACAAGTATATTCCATTGGTTGCCGAAAGGCAACTACCAACTGCAGGAGTTTTCTCCTGCAGTTTGAATGATTAACCCTTTTACCCCTTCCCAACGTTACTCTATCAGGCATTTCAGCATTTTCCTGACGGAATGGCACTAATTTATAGCCAATATGCTTACTTGTCAGGCGTTTAAAGCATGGAATGAAAATTGAACTGACCTTCTGATTATAGAATACCCTTAGAGCGAATCGAATATGTTTGATGATCTGTTATTAGGAACCAATGTGGGTGAAGACAATGAGTTCATGCCTATCATCTCAGTGGATGATGAGGAAGAACCTCAATCCGGCGAGGATCTGCCTGAAATGGTTCCGGTTTTAGCATTAAAGAATACTGTCCTTTTTCCGGGCATCGTCATACCCATCACTGTCGGCCGGGAGAAATCCATGAAGGCCGTACGAAAGGCACACGATACCAATAAATTGATTGCTGTTCTTGCCCAGAAAGATGATGAGACGGAAGATCCTAAACCAGAGGATCTTTTCACCGTCGGAACTATGGCCCGGATCCTGAAAGTATTGAAGATGCCGGATGGTTCGATTACAGCTATCCTGCAAGGCCGCGGTCGCATCAACCTGGTCGCGATGGACAGCACAGAACCATTTATGGTAGCGCGAGTGAAAAAGCGTGATTACATTCCACCAACCACCAAAATTGAATTTGACGCCATCATCGGATCTATCCGTGACCTGGCGGAGAAAATTATCAAGCTCTCACCCAATATTCCTTCCGAAGCTGTCGTGATGATCCGCAACATCAAAAGCGATACACACCTGCTTGGTTTTATTTCTTCCAACCTGGGTATTGAGAATACCAAAAAACAGGAGCTGCTCGAAATAGAACATGTCGATACACTGGCAAATGAAGTCTTCAAGATGATGCACAATGAAATGCAGATGCTTGAGATCAAGAGCCAGCTGGAATCAAAAGTCAGAGTGGATATTGAAAAACAGCAACGCGATTATTTCCTCAATCAACAACTGAAAACAATCCAGGAAGAACTTGGTCAAAATCCGCAGGAAGCCGAGATCAGGATCCTTGTCGAACGAGGCAAAAAGAAAAAGTGGAGTAAGACAGTAAAGGACACATTCGATCGCGAGATTGCAAAAGTCCGCCGCATCAATCCGCAAGTAGCAGAGTACAGTCTTCAGCTCAATTACCTCGAGTTGTTGTTGGATCTGCCGTGGGACAGTTATACAAAAGATAATTTTGATCTGAAAAATGTCAAGAAGACATTGGATGAAGATCACCATGGACTCGAAGAAGTTAAGGACAGGATCCTTGAGCACTTGGCTGTGTTGAAACTGAAAGGGGATATGAAGGCGCCGATCATTTGCCTTGTAGGCCCTCCCGGTGTTGGTAAAACTTCGCTCGGCAAATCTGTGGCCAGATCATTGAAAAGAAAATTTGTCCGCATGTCATTGGGAGGCCTGCATGATGAATCTGAAATTCGCGGGCATCGCAAGACCTATATTGGTGCTATGCCGGGACGTATTATTCAATCCATCAAGAAAGCAGGTGCATCCAATCCTGTTTTTATTCTGGATGAAATCGATAAGGTTGGAAAAGATTTTCGCGGCGATCCATCCTCTGCATTACTTGAAGTATTGGACCCGGAACAAAATTCAACATTCTACGATAATTATCTCGAGCTGGAATATGATTTGTCGAAAGTGATGTTTATCGCTACAGCAAATTCACTTCAGACAATTCAACCACCATTGCTCGACCGGATGGAAATCATCAACATCAATGGTTATTCAACAGAAGAGAAAATCGAGATTGCTAAAAAACATCTCATCCCTCGTCAGCGAAAAGAGCACGGGCTGAAACCTCCACATGTCAAACTGAAAGATGATGTCCTCAGGGAGATCGCTGAAAGTTATACGCGTGAATCAGGGGTGCGCAGCATGGACAGAAGGATTGCTTCCGTGATGAGGTATGTTGCAAAGAATGTCGCGATGGAAGACAAGTACAATCCTGTGATCTCTAAATCACAGTTGCCAATGATCCTTGGTCCGGAACGACATGATACGACACTTTATACAGAATCACATAGCAGTGGTGTTGCGATTGGATTAGCCTGGACGAAAGTGGGTGGTGATATATTATTTATCGAATCGAGTTTAAGTCCGGGTAAAGGAAAAGTGACGTTGACCGGTAATCTCGGTGATGTGATGAAAGAGTCTGCTACGACTGCACTCAGTTTCATCAAAGCACATGGAGATAGTCTTGGCATCGATGCGACCACATTTGAATCTACGGATATACATATACACGTTCCTGAAGGTGCCATTCCAAAAGATGGTCCATCCGCCGGGATCACGATGTTGACTTCGATTGCTTCTGCTTTCAAGAAAAAACCTGTCAAGAGCCACATGGCCATGACGGGTGAGATCACCCTGCGTGGTAAGGTCCTTCCGGTAGGCGGAATTAAGGAAAAGGTTTTGGCGGCAAAACGAGCCGGCATTCAACAAATTATTCTTGCGGCCTCCAACAAACGGCATGTCGATCAGATCAAACCGGAGTATGTGAAAGGAGTAACCTTTACCTATGTTGACAGGATGGAAGAGGTTCTTCAGAAAGCCCTTGATATCTGGCAGTTCTGACAACCGGGAAGGTTAAAAGCCTGTTAAATTCAATTATAGCTGACGGTGAGCGTCCATTCAGAACGTTCAGAATGGACTGATTATCTACCTTTAACCAATGGAGAAAAGATCCAATACCATGCGACGTTTTTTTCAGGCTCTTTTGATAATGACCTTGACTACAGGAGCAGTGATGCCTGCTGAAATCAATGCCCAGGTCAATGATCTGAAGATCGTCCAGTTTTCCGGAAAAGTTGTGACAGAAGAAAATAACCGGATGGTGGGATTGCCTTATGTGGCTGTCACCGTGCTGGGCGCACATCGCGGTACCTATACAGACATTGACGGATTCTTTTCGATCGTAGTCAGGACGGATGAAACGATTGCATTTTCCTATCTCGGTTATAAAGATGCATTCTTCAATGTTCCCGATACCCTGACGACTGACCGATACACCATTTTCCAGATCATGACGAA
>JANMVA010000082.1:0-1552 GCA_031392195.1 Saprospiraceae bacterium
CACCGGTTGAGCTTAATCATGTTCACTCCATCGACTCTATTTATTTGGAGGAAACCATATTAATTCGTGGAAAGAAAAAATTCAGCGGCAACAGGCAAAGAATTATTCGGGGTATGTTTTATGAGTTGTCTCCCGACGATAGGCGCAAATATTTTCTGGAGCATTTCCCATTATCCATTCAAAAGCTGGATCTATTCGAGATCAATATCCATCCTTCTGGTGAGGAATCATTGCTCTCCTACTCAGGTAGAGTCAATCAATTGGGATCAATTTCAGGCACCCGTTATTTTATTCCTGTGAATGTCATTCATCCTTCATTTCAAAGTTGTGGTTCGAATACTGATCGAATATCTGATTTTATTTCAAGAGAAAATTTTACTGAAACGAACGACATTTACATCGCGCTACCCGCAGGTTTTACGATTGAATTTTTACCGCCTGAATTAAAACTGGATTACAAGGGAAATCAGTATTTATTAAAAACAACCTTCGAAAAAGGATTTATTCACATCCATCATCAGCTCATCCACACAGCCATGCGACTTACGCCTGCTGAATACAAAGACTTGTGTTCCTACTACCAGGCGATTGCAAAAACAAATGCACAGACGATTGTCCTTAAAAAAGAGAGAACTTAAATTAAATTCAGCCCATTTGTAAGTCATCGGATTCAGCAGGGGCAAGCCCTGCTTCTACACAGATTCCTCATACGCTTCTTTTCTATCATTTCCGCCTTTTCCGTCGTTCCGCCTTTTCAATATGCAGTCTTCTTCGATGAAATATTTATACGCCGCATGGCAGGGATTTCTGAATAGTGAAAATAAACGGTCACCATCAGCGAAATAAAACTGAATAAAACAACGATGTAAGCTCCACCGGGAAGCACTTCTGAGATCCTGAACCAATCTCCTTTGCCGATGATCAGGGTAGCAATGACATATAAGAATCTGATCGACTCCGCGATCCATGCATACCGGGCTTTATCCATCAATGATGTCATGCTGAAAACAGAAATGAACAGGAAAAATCCGTAGAGCATCACTGCCGGAAAACCAATTTCTGCGAAACGCATAAAGAGATACATCGTCAGTGCCAGCAGGACCCACAACTGTATCCATGACCATGTTAACAGTGGCTTCGATAAATGCGAATCGAATTTTTCGAAACCATACACATCATCGATCGTCGCCACAGGTGACTTAGCAGCAACATCCTCCGGTCTCCAACCGGTGGGCATAAACCATATCTTCAATTTATTCCGGATACTCTTTGTCTGCCAGGCATCTTTCATGATCAACCAGATGTGTTTGTAATTGATCAGAAACGGGTTCCATGTTTGCAGTGGCCTCTTCACGCCATATACGGCAGGCACCTCTTTCAGCTCCGGTTGAAATGTACCGAACAACTTATCCCAGATGATAAAGATCTGGCTATAGTTTTTGTCAATGTATTCGGGATTGATCGCATGATGTACACGATGATGAGAAGGTGTGACGAGAACATATTCAAAGAAACCCATCTTATCAATCAGCCGTGTGTGATACCAGAATTG
>JANMVA010000083.1:0-4141 GCA_031392195.1 Saprospiraceae bacterium
GGAGGTCAGTTACCTCAACCCGATGATGTCTATTACATTGATGACATCCGTTGGTCTGAAAAAACATTGTTAACCGTTGAAGATTTTGAATTAGGTGTTATACTTCCATGGGCACCATCTGAAGATCAGCCATTACTTCACGGAACATTTGAACGAGTATCAAATCCACAGCAGGATGTTGACAACAATTCACTCTTCGTTGGTAAATACACAAAAGGAACTTCTGCATTCAGCACATTATCTGCAGTAGCTCCGGGTGCCATTGACATCTCATCGCGCCCACAATACAATCTGGATGTGTTAGCTCCCGGCCCGGGAACTGTGATCATGCAATTGGAGAGCACGATCAATGGCAATAAAGAAGTTGAACGTACCATCGACGCAGGTGGCGTTTGGCAGACATTATCTTTTGATTTTTCCGAACATCAATTGATCACTGACTGGACTGCTTTGAACCTGATCTTTAATCCGGGTGTAGCAGAACAAGGTGCTATGTTTTTCTTTGACAACCTGACACAAAGCCTGTCGACTGTTGATCCTTGTGAAGGCAGTTCTCCGGTGAGCACCACAGTGGATGACTTCGAGTGCCAACGCAACTATGAAGTTGGTGCTGGAGCAGAATTATTAAGTGTAGTAGGAAACCCTGATGTCAGTGGAATCAATACTTCAGGTTTAGTAGGTCTGTATCTCGATCAGCCTGCTCAACCATGGGCTGCTATGTGCTATAATATTCCGGAAGGAATTGATTTGTCCGTGTACAATCAGTTTGAATTCCAGATTCTGTCAGAGGCAAATGTTCCGGTCCTTGTGAAACTTGAAGGTGGCTCAAGCCCTGCCAAAGAAGTTTGGACAGCAACTACCGATGCGGGTGACTGGGAAACAGTATCTGTTGATTTTGCAGATCAGAAAGATGCAAATCACACGCGCGTTTGCCTCTTCTTCAATGGAGGAGTTGAAACCACAACAGAGGATGAATATTTCATCGATAATCTCAGATTTGCTCATGCACCTTTCACAGGATGCCTGATGAATTTTGATGATGCTGCATTCCGCTCAGAAGTATGGAATTATTTCCCACATGATGCTGCAGGTGCATTTGAAATCATTGCCAATCCTGATCCATCCGGCATTAATACAAGCGCAGAGGTAGGTAAGGCAACTGAAAATGCAAACGGCGTAGAAGTATGGCAGGGAATGTATACTGATCTTCCTGCACCGATCAGGTTTGTTGATAATAAAATTGTGCGTATCAAAGTTTGGTCGCCAAAAGAAACCACATTGACGATGAAACTTGAAAGGCCTTTGACGGCAGGTGCACCATTCAGTTCAGGTGACGTGACACAGCCTATCCAGGTTGCAAATGCATGGACAGAAATATCTTTTGATTTTTCAGTTCTTCCTGACAACGGTGATTACACACGTGTGACATTGATCTGGGATATCAGCAGTGTGCCCAGTGAGGATGTGATCTATTATTTCGATGATATTTCACTGACTTCAGGTGAGTGTGCGACGACCAGCAGCAATGGACCTGACCGTCCACGCGAACTGACCATTTCACCAAATCCTGTGTCTGATAACCTCCTGATTGAAGAATTAGGCCAGGTATCAAGGATCGATGTTTACAATCTATATGGCCAACGCATGTCGACTACAAGAACGGATGGTGCAATCAGCACCTATGTAAATGTGAGTCAATTGCATGAAGGAACTTATATCCTCACAGGATATACATCCAAAGGCGAAATCATCGCATTATCACGCTTTGTCAAATTATAATTTCAATCCATCTGGAAATCGGGGAGTGCATTGCCTCCCCGATTTCTTTTTAGGAAAGTCCGTTCGCATCTGGACCATTGGATTGCTTTTTATTTTTAGCTGCAAGACCTCCGTTGCTCCGGTCCATCCGCCCGTCTCATCTACATTCTCACTGGATGAACTTGAAAGGCGAACATTTAATTATTTCTGGGAAACAGCAGACAAGAATAATTACCAGATCCCTGATCGCTATCCATCGCTCACATTCTCTTCGATTGCTGCTACCGGTTTTGGATTGAGTGCTTACATCGTCGGCGTGGAAAATAAATTCATTACGCGCAAACAGGCTGCCGAACGAACATTAAATACGTTACGTGTTTTGTGGAATTTGCCACAAGGCCCCGGGACAACGGGCATTGCAGGCTACAAAGGGTTTTTTTATCATTTTCTTACTCTCGATAAAGCTCACCGTTTTAAAGAAGTTGAATTATCAAGCATCGATACAGGTCTGTTGATGGCCGGTATTTTATCTGCGATGACTTACTATGATGGAAAGGATCAGGTAGAAGATTCTATTCGCATCCTGAGTGATCGTTTATTCCGAAGAGTTGAGTGGGACTGGATGTACAATGAGACCGATCGATTGTCGATGGGATGGCATCCGGAACATGATTTCATTCCTGCAGAGTGGGTCGGCTATAATGAAGCGATGGTCCTGTTGATCATGGCCATGGGATCGCCGACGCATCCTTTACCTGCAGAGACCTGGACTACCTGGTGCAGCACGTATCCCTGGGATCATTTTAAAGGACAGGAAAATGTACAGTTTGATCCGTTGTTCGGCCATCAATACAGTCATGTATGGATTGATTTTAAGGGAATTCAGGATGCGTATATGCGTGAAAAAGGGATTGATTATTTTGAAAACAGCAGGCGGGCTACGCTTTCCAATCGAGCCTATTGCATAGAAAATCCACAAGGTGCCAATGGTTATGGAGAATGGTGTTGGGGATTGACAGCATGTGACGGACCGAATACAGTTAAGTTGAATGTGAATGGTAAAGACTGGCAGTTCTATGATTATCGCGCACGGGGTGCAGCGAGCATTCAGATCGTGGATGATGGAACGATCGCACCCACTGCTGCAGGAGGATCATTTGCGTTTACTCCGGACATTTCTATGAAGACCATGAAGTATATGTGGGAAACATACAACCGGGATCTTGTAGGTGAATATGGTTTTAAAGATGCATTCAATCTGACGTATATTACAAAGGAGACTCCGAAGGGCTGGTTTGATATTGATTACCTCGGCATTGACCAGGGTCCCATATTACTCATGATCGAAAATCAACAGACACAACTCCTGTGGAATATCATGAAAAAGAATCCATACATCCTCGATGGTTTGCGAAAGGCAGGTTTCAGCGGAGGATGGCTGGATGAAATAAAACAAGAATAAAAAGTCAAAACGAAATATGAATATGAGGATACGTTTTTTGTACATCGCGCTTGCATTGATCCTGACAGCTGGTTGTAAAAAAGGAATTGTCGGACAATCCACAACGATCAATCAATCATCACGGATCGACAGTCTGATCTCCGTGATGACGCTTGATGAAAAAATCGGGCAGATGACATTATTTACGACGGACTGGGGATCAACAGGCCCAACCATCCGTGAAGGTTACCAGGAGGACATACGGAAAGGAAGTTGTGGTGCCTTGTTTAATAGTCACACGGCTGCATTTACCCGCAAACTTCAGGAAATCGCTGTCAATGAAAGCCGGCTTGGGATACCATTATTGTTCGGATACGATGTCATCCATGGTTACAAAACCATTTTTCCCATTCCACTCGCCGAATCTTGCAGTTGGGATTTGCAAGCAATAGAATTAGCTGCTTCGGTTGCCGCCGCAGAAGCATCAGCAGCTGGACTTCATTGGACATTTGCTCCAATGGTCGACATCACACGTGAACCCAGGTGGGGGCGCGTCATGGAAGGTGCCGGAGAAGATCCATATCTCGGTTCTCTGATAGCACGTGCTCGGGTGCGTGGATTCCAAGGGAAAAACTTTGACAATGCAGATAAATTGATTGCCTGCATCAAACACTTTGCAGGTTATGGTGCTCCGATCGGCGGAAGGGATTACAATACAGTTGATATGAGCGAGCGTACGTTTCGTGATATTTATCTGCCACCCTACATAGCGGGTATCGAAGAAGGTGCGATGAGTGTCATGACTTCATTTAATGATCTCGATGGTGTTCCGGCCACCGCGCTCGGGAACCTGGGAGCTTCACTCTGGAACGCGGCCGCGATCGTCGCCGCGGTGCCGCTCGTGCGCTGGATCGCCAATCAGCTCAGTCGGCCATTGCGTCG
>JANMVA010000086.1:0-2375 GCA_031392195.1 Saprospiraceae bacterium
TATTCAGTTTTGCAATTTGTGATTCCAGCTTTTGCAGATCTACCAGTTGGCTGTATTCCAAATTATTCATCCAGCCGTTGATAAAGGCACCCATCCAGAATTGATTTTGCTGAAGGTCGCGGATGCGACCCTGACGTTGGATCTCTGTTACTTTGACGATATCAGCAGGGTCGATATCTTTTTTCAATTGTTCGATCACTGTTTTTGCAGCGGCTACAAGCGTATTTGTTGCCGGTGGATCTGCGTTGAAGCTGATGCGGATCGAATATTGCTCAATTGGATACTTGCTTTGTCCACCTCCGATGGCAACACCATATACACCACCTTCATTTTCTCTTAATGATTCCCTGAGCTTGATTCTCGCCAGATCAATTAATGATTGAAGCAGATAGCTTGAATCCGGATCGTAATGATCATTGCCGTGATACACTATCTGTACCAGGGATTTGGGTGCTTCACCTTTATTAAACATGGAATCGATGACGCCGGATGGCATTCTTTCACCGACATCTTTCCATGTTTCTTTACGGCCTCCTCCGGGCAATGCACCGAGATACCGACTGGTCAGCTCCTGCAGGTTTTTGGGATCAAAATTTCCCACAAAAAAGAAATGCATGTCACTCACATCTTTAAACCTGTCCTGGTAAATCTTCATGATGTCATTCATCCTGATCTGATCATAAGATTCCGGCGTAGGCATGCCGCGACGGGGATGATTCTGACTTAATATTTTGGTTACGCGATCAGAATACCAAATTTCAGGATTTGCCAGGGCGTTCTTCATTCTTGCCCTGTCATTACTGATATACGCATTCATCGCTACGGTATCTGTTCTGTATGCGGTGATATGCGAATAGGTAAGCTGCATCATGGTCTCCAGATCCGCTACCGAAGAAGATCCGTTCAATCCTTCAAAACGCTCAAAAATAAATGGATTGACATTGACACGAAGGCCGGATAATTTCTTTTCCAATCCCGTAGCATTATAGGGACCTACTCCACTTGTCTGCATGACAGATGAAACACTCCTGGCAGCTGGATACATGCTGTTATCATATAATGAATGGCCACCCGGACTATAGGCATTCATGATGATCTCATCATTTTTAAATGTGGTGGGTTTTGCTGACACCCTGACCCCATTTGCAAATTCCCAATGATGAATGTCGTATGTGGTGTCATGTGTAACATTGAGTACGGCTTGAGGCGGAAATGTACCTGATAGTAATGGTGCAGTGACATCAATATCTATGTAAGGTGCAGGTTTTGAGTTTGAGATCTCCGTCATCATGCGGATCAGTTCAACAGAATCTGGCATCAATGCTAGATCTTTTGCAGGTCCTGTCACCAATACGACTTTATTGCGATTCGTGATCCATTTGGATGCCAGGTTGCTCACTTCTTCAACGGTGATGGTTGGCATCATGGATTTATACATATCGAAATGTTGGGTGGCATCAGGGAATGGATTGCCATCGAGGAAATTATTGATCAGTCTTTGGACTAATCGGGAAGATTCCTGTTTGTCCTTTTCAAGGACATTTTGTTCAGCCTGTCGTAGAATTGCGGCTTTCTCGCGGTCCAGTTCTGTTTGGGTGAAACCGTGAAGAAGCACACGCTGATTTTCTTCCAACAATGTTTTGTAAGCCCTCTTTACATTTTTTCCTTCTGTAATCGATATGCTGCTATAGGTTGACAGATCTCCTACATCCTGGCTATAACCTGTGTAACCAAAAATGTAAGGAGGATCGGCCATCCGTGAAAACTCAGCAAGCCGTTTGCCCAATATCCGGTTATACAAGCTATACACAAGCTGTTCCCTGTAATCGAGTATATCAGTGATAGGATCGTATTTATGTTTGTACATAATCTGAACCATGGTGTTCGTAGCTTCCGGATCGGTGATCACGCGCGCAAATGTTTCTTCATGTTCGGGAAAGGTTACTTCTTCTTTTGCACGTGGCGCTGTGACAGGCATGATGCTGCTAAACTGGCTTTTGATCTTCTGTTCTGTCGAATCGAGATTGACATCACCGACGACGAAAATAGCCATCAGATCAGGACGATACCAGTCTCTGTAAAATCGTTTGGCCGCATCGTACGGTGAATTGCGGATGATTTCAGGATCGCCGATCGGGAGTCGTTCTGCATAACGGGATTTGTAATAGATGATGGGCAAGTATTGTTGCTGCATGCGTTGATCCGGGCTCAGGCGGCTGCGCCATTCGGATATGACTACGCCTCTTTCCTTGTCAATCTCAGTATCATCAAATGCAATTCCATCTGACCAGTCGCGAAGGATGAGCATTCCTTTTTCAAAATGATCACGCTCATCTGTGCGTACCTGCAACATATAAACAGTCTCGTCAAAACTC
>JANMVA010000159.1:0-2208 GCA_031392195.1 Saprospiraceae bacterium
CCGGGAGTTCGAGCTTCTTGCCGGTGAGGTTGCGCGGCACCGCCGGAACACTCACCACCGTGTTGGGCACGTGCCGGGGTATCATAATGCGTGACGTATAAGGCAGGAAAAGAGTTGTCAGGTTCGGGTCGGATCTGCAGATAACCCAGGATCACCCCTATGGCGACAATACCCAATGCAAGTGCAAGGCGTGAAGGGGGAATTTTTAATGCCTTTGATTTTTTTGGTAAAAACAGTTGCTCTAACAGAATAATCCCTGAAAAACAAACCGCCAGCATGACACCAAAAATGGTGCTGTTGGCCAGTACAAATAAAACTGCTGCGATCCAAAGTATGTGCCTCTGCCGTTGAGCATACAAAATGCAAAAGGTCACAATCAACAAAAGTCCCAACCCATATCCCCTGCTGATAATATTGTATTCGTAGAAAGTGTAGTAACCAAATGTCAACAGGATTTTCTGAATCAGATTAAAAGGCGCATAACGGTTGATCAGGAAAACAAATGCGGTCGAGATCAGGATATGAAAGATCTGCATACCGAAAGGATGATCGGTCAAGGTGGTAATGATGAAAAGAAAGGCATGCCATAAGACAGGATTTCCTTCGTACTTCAGGTTTTGAAATAATTGCGGAATGGAATGGGCATCTGCCGCCACCATCCAGGCCTGGTATTCATCTCTCCACATTTCATGCTTCAGGATTCCTAACAGGGAAAGTCCAAAAAAAATGGCTGTGATCAAATAGGGCCAGTAAGCTGGTTGGATAGCAGTGACAACTTCCGTTGATGGAGGAAGATCAGGCCCAATGACGGGGGTAGCCTTGGACGCTGCTGTCTCAATTTTCTTCCTGACGACTGTTTTTTTCTTCGCTTGTTTGGCCAAAACTGGATTAGTTGACTGCCCAATATATAGTTTCCTGTTCAGTTTGAGTCAAATCAAAGAAACCGGCAAATATTCAGGTCAGATTCGTACTTTAAGAGAATTGCTAACATAAAAAACCAAAACAAAATGAAAAAAAACCTATTGTGGGCCTTATTGGCCTTTGCTTTCCTGTCTTTTCTTCCTGCTGCAGGCTTAGCACAACTTACCGGTAATGTCGTTAATGTCCAGGCATTAAAAACAAAATGGCCTGATAAAGGCACCATGGCTCAACGTGATTCATTGGTATCGCTCTACGTCGAAAATGTGATCAGAAAAAATGAGCACATCCTTTCGCACCGTGAGTACACTCATTTTTTTACCGCGAGCAATCAGGATTACCTGGTGATCGAAGAATACAAAGACATGGCCGGTGTGGAAGCTTCATTCTTACGCAATACAGAACTTGAAAAACTCGGCTGGCCGGATGAAGCCAAACGCAAGGCGTATTTTGATCTGCTGGATTCTTATTTCGAAAATTGGCATGGCGACGCTTTGTACAGAACCAATGCGAAATTGTCAAAGAACTAGTCATTCAACCTGCAGCCGGATAAGTAGGTAGCGTGTTGTGATAAATTGCATCTCTTCACATCATTTCTCCGGCTGCATTTTTCCTATCTAAAACTTTGTCCTTGGTACAGTGTTTCTATACAACAGCATAACCATCACTGATCATGACAAAGACATCCAAAAAAGGACCAGGCAATAAAGGAAAGAATATCAACAGCCTTCACAACCAGGCTCCTCAAATGCATGACGACAATCAACGACGTCAGCCCCCAACTCCACAAGATATAGCCAGGGTGCAGCCTATTTCGCAATCACAACACGGCGACCACCCGGGCAAACAAACGAATTCGAAGGGCGGCAAAAAGTCATAATCATATGTTCACTTCCTGCAAACCCATCTTTCTCGTAGGATTGCTACTGATAGCTATCAGTTGCAAACGCGGAACAGAATCAGCCCAGGTAACAATAGCAGGTGATACATCGATAACAGATACGAATAAACAAGTAGATGTCATTGCACCCGATAAAAATGCATTTGCAGAATTTTCTGCACTGAGAGGCAAGGAAATATATCGTGTGCGTGACTGGCATAAAGATATTTCCCTGGAGCCTTTAGGAAATCCCCGCGATACGTCGATTGAAATAATGGGAGAAGGGGCAGATACACATATGGGTGCCTCCGTTCACACCTACACATACGACAATCTTGTTCTACAGTTTTATACCATCCGGGGTCATCACATTCAAATTATGGATTAGCGTGGTTTCATTGAAATCGTCA
>JANMVA010000190.1:0-2273 GCA_031392195.1 Saprospiraceae bacterium
GATTCTTTTTCAGTAGCCTTGATCGATTCTATTACGATTGCATTTAATACTATTGAACCTTCATGCAATGGATTGAATGACGGAAAAATAGTGATTGAACAAATTGATGGTGGGGGAGGGCCTTATACTGTTCAACTCGACAACGGTCCTTTATTTGAAAGTGATGTTCCGGATACAATTGGAAATGTTGGCGTAGGTTTTCACCAATTGCATATCACCGATATCACAGGATGTGAAAGAACTGTTCCCGTCTCGATTAATGATGCTTCATTGGGCAATCTTGATCTCGGTCCGGATGTCATCATCACCTTAGGAGACAGTGTTTTTATTCAACCAATGATCGATGATATTATTGCAGTTAATGTAACCTGGGATCCATCCACGATTGCACCAGATCAAAATTCTTTTTGGTTTACTCCTTCCCAAACGATGCTGATAGAACTGACACTGATAGATTCCCTGGGCTGTATTTATGCTGATGAAAAATTGATCACAGTTACCACTGAAGAGCATTTTTATATTCCAACCGTTTTCTCACCTAATGATGACCAGGTAAACGATGTTGCTTACGTGGTGACCTCCTCTCAGCCAATCGATATTCAGTCTCTTGAAATATTTGATCGCTGGGGAAATCTTGTTTATGTTCAAAAGGATAATTCTCCGTTTGGTTGGGATGGAAAGTTTAAAGAATCTTTATGCGCAACCGGAGTCTACGTAGTGAAGATGATATGGAAAGATGCTGACGGAAATAACCAGCTTCATACCAGTGATCTCACGCTGATCAGATAATCAACGGATTCCTAAAAGTTTGTGTGTCTGAATGCTCAGTTTCCATTTCGGATGTTGCAGGCAATATTCTGTAGCCCATTGAGTGAATTCTTTTACATAAGGCCCATCCATAGGTTGGAGATAGAAGTGCTGAAAATCCCAGTTCTCAAAACTTTCAGGTATGATGCCTTGCTGGCGAACAACAAGCTTTAATTCACTACCACGAGTAACCACCACTTCAGTATTTGCTTTTGGGCTGACACAAATCCAATCCACTCCTTTTGGAACCGTGATCGTTCCATTCGTTTCAATGCCCACTTCGAAACCACGCTGATGCAAGGCATTGATCAGATCTTCATCTAATTGAAGAAGTGGTTCGCCACCGGTACAGACTACGTATCGCTGATCTTTGTTTGATGGCCACAATTTTAGCACCTGACCTGCCAGGTCATCAGCATGATACTTTCCACCAAGTGTACCATCCATGCCAATGAAATCCGTGTCGCAAAATTGACACACGGCTTCACCACGATCTTCCTCCCTGCCGCTCCAGAGATTGCATCCCGTAAAGCGAAGGAACACAGCAGGTCTTCCTGTGCGCGCTCCTTCACCCTGTAAGGTGTAATAGATCTCTTTAACCTTGTATGTTGACATTTCTTATTCGCTGATGATCGCTGTAGCTTCTATCTCCACGACATAATCCGGAGATATCAATTTTGAAACTTCAACCATTGTCGTCACCGGGCGTATCGTATGAAAGACCTCTCCATGCGCTTTGCCCACTTGTTCCCAGTTTGCTATATCGGTCACAAATATCCTCGTTCTTACAATATCCTCTTGCTGACCACCCAGATTCTCAATTGCTGAGACGATGATCTCCAGTATTTTCTTGGTCTGCTCATATTCGTTTAAGGGAGCGAATGCATTCCCATTTTCATCCACCGCACACGTTCCCGATACCTCTATCACATTCCCGATTCTCACCGCCCGGGAATAACCGACGATAGGTTCCCATTTTGCTCCTGTACTGTAGTTTCTTCTCATTTGTATTTATCTACAAGCGGGAGCAAGCCCCGCCACTACAATTTTTTACTTCTTACCTTTTCTAACTTCACCAGGCGGGGGCAAGCCCCGCACACTACATTTTTTTACTTCATACTTCATACTTCTTACCACTTACCCTTTTCGTTCCGCCTTTTCTGCCTTTTACCTTTGCTCACTTGATCCCTTGCTCCCTTGATCCTTTGTTCCTTACAAAATCTCCAGCACCCAATAAACCACCACCGCCATGATCATCAATCCATCCGTCACTCCACTAAAAAAATAATCATCCGTAACTGATTTACTCTTTTGCAAAATCCATACAGTCAGCAGGCAAATTATAAACATACTGATCACGTAATCCGGATCAAAGAAATGAAACGAGAGCAGCATAGAGAGAATCACAACCAGCACACACATGATTCGCCCCCACCAAATACTTCTTCCCAATCCAAACCGCGCAG
>JANMVA010000208.1:0-3395 GCA_031392195.1 Saprospiraceae bacterium
GGATTTTTTGAAGTGATATCTGCTTTGCAAAGGATCATGAGGTCCTCAATATCATCGCCGGCTTCAAATAATAATCGCCTGACAGCTGATTCGGTGATCTCTTCCTGCACAAGAGCAATGGGTCTTAAATGCAGCCTGACGAGCTTCTGCACATATTTCATTTTCTCATCCAGTGGCAATTTCATCCTTCGGAAAATCCGTGGGACCATGGCAGCTCCTAAACTTTCGTGTCCATGAAATGTCCATCCATGACCCTGTTCAAATTTTTTCGTTTGTGGTTTGGCGATGTCATGCAGAATAGCTGCCCATTTCAACCACAAATAATCCGTCGACATGGAAATATTATCCAACACCTGGAGTGTATGGTAAAAATTATCCTTGTGTCCATAACCTTCAATAAAATCGACACCCTTCAAGTAATTCATTTCCGGAAAAATCACCTGAAGAAGATTGACTTCATCCAGGAGGAAGAAACCTTTTGAAGGAATCGGTGAAAGAATAATTTTATTGAGTTCATACGCTATTCTTTCCATGCTGACGATTTCGATACGGTCGTGCATTTCCTTAATGGCATCCAACGTAGCAGGATCGATCGTGAATGAAAGCTGAGTGGCAAATCTTATTGCTCTCATCATTCTCAATGGATCATCTGAAAATGTCTGATGCGGATCGGTTGGTGTAATTATTCTTCTTTCATCCAGATGCTTTAACCCGTCAAAAGGATCGATGACCTCATACTTATCCGATCCTTGCAGGCCGATAGCCAATGCATTGATCGTAAAATCTCTCCGAAGCTGATCATCAAGTATTGTTCCTTCCTCTACATCAGGTTTCCTGCTGTGTTGCTTATAAGATTCTTTTCGCGCACCCACAAATTCGAGTTCAAAATCCCTGTAACGGAACATCGCAGTCCCGAAATTTTTGAAAACAGAAAGATGGGATGCTTCATTACCCAATTCTTTGCAAACATTTTCTGCCAAGGCTGGACCGTCACCCACAGTAACAAAGTCAATATCTTTTGAATTGATATTTAATAACCGGTCACGCACGAATCCACCAACAGCATAAACTTCCAGTCCCATCCGTGAGGCAACATCACCGATGGTCTCAAATAATTCAGTTTCCCGTGAGGTTAAGTCTAACTGCATATCGATGCAAGAGTGGATTCGAAAAAGGTGTAAAAGAAATACGCCTTAAAGTAACAGACTTCCTGAATAAGATTTTTAAACAGCCTCTAAAAGCTGGTGAGAATAGTGGCTTTCGATCTGATCAAGCAGATCAAATATGATACCCGGTTCGTTTTCAGTCACGAGCAATGACCTGAAATGTTTTATGCCTTCCAGAGACCTGAAGTAGTTTGAATAATGGCGGCGCATTTCTACCACTCCCAGTTTCTCTCCTTTCCAGACAATCGAATGTTTCAGGTGGCGACGCGCAGCATCTACACGTTCTGCCAGGCTGGGTGGATCGAGAATTTCTCCGGTGGCCAGGTAGTGTTTGATTTCCCGAAATATCCATGGATATCCGATACTTGCCCGGCCAATCATAACACCATCTACTCCATAGCGATTTCGATACAAAACTGCTTTCTCTGGTGAATCAATATCACCGTTCCCAAAAATCGGAATGGTCATGCGCGGATTATTCTTGACTTCTCCTACCAGTGTCCAGTCAGCCTCTCCTTTGTACATCTGGGAACGTGTTCGTGCATGGATGGATAAAGCGGCAATACCAATGTCCTGTAATCTTTCTGCGACTTCAACGATGTGTTTTGAATTGTCATCCCAGCCCAATCGTGTCTTCACGGTCACAGGCAAGTGACTTCTTTTGACAATGGCCTCTGTCAGCCTGATCATCTTAGGGATATCTTTCAGGATACCTGCTCCGGCATCTTTACAAACAACTTTTTTGACCGGACATCCGTAATTGATATCCAATAACTCCGGGTTGGCAGCAAGCACGATGTCTGTAGCCTGCACCATAGATTCAAGTTCCGAGCCGAATATCTGAATACCTATAGGTCGTTCTGAATCATAGATGTCAAGCTTCTGGATGCTTTTTTCCGCATCCCGGATCAAACCTTCGACACTGATAAACTCAGTATAGAGCATATCACAACCCTGCTCTTTGCACAAAAAGCGGAAGGGCGGATCACTCACATCCTCCATAGGAGCAAGCAACAATGGAAATTCACCCAGTTCGAGATCACGAATCTTTACCATCCTGAATAATACTCTTTATTTATTGAGCTGATCGACCAGAATCAAAATGGTCAAAACGGCTGTAGCCTGGGTCAGTGTATCTTTGAGTACACTACCCCAATCAACATCTTTATTTTCTCTTTCTACATGAGGCTTTATTACTTTGTCCCCTACTGTGATGATCGCACCGCGCTCGACTTTCGGATAAGAATTGAAAAACAGAAATTTCCTGGTCTTCTCCACCCTTCCGTCTGCATACTGAACTTTTACTTCAGAGGGTGATCCTTCTTTACTGATGCCGGCTGCAAAATCATCGATATAATACTTCGCACTTTTCTCACCCCTGAAAGCAACCGAGATGGAATTTTCATTTCGCAAAAAACCTTCTGAATATGCCTCATCGAGATTGACGTTACCTCCAATTGTCACGAGGTCACGATTTTTTGGAATGGTGATGAGATCACCATTGAGCAGTGTCACATTCGAAGATATGTTTTCATTTTGAAGGATCTCATTGAGATTGATGACCACGAGACCTGTGGAATCTCCGCGCCTGTACATTTTAGCACCATCTGAAAATGCTTCCTCCGTGAGTCCACCGGCTCTGGCTATGATGTCTGAGATACGTTCATTATCCTGAAGAATAGCATATGTGCCAGGATATTTGACCTCGCCACTCAGGATTACAGTTTGTTGCAATTCAAATTCGGGTATTTCACGAACGTAGATGTGGTCAAAGGGTTGTAGCTCTACACTTTTGTCCTCTGCTGTGTTGAGACTGAAATCTGCAGCAAGGGATGCTGTGTATTGGGTTATCTTAAGATCCTGTCCGTTTCCAAACTCGGATCGGGCTATATCAATTCGATCACGATCCGCAGAAAAAGTAAATCCACCCGCAAGATTAACAACATCGGCTAGTGTCATTCCGGGACCATACGCAAAGTTGCCGGGATTCCTAACTGCACCAAAGATGGATACACTTAAATTATCCCGTATACTGGCTTTATCATACACGACAACACGATCGCCGGCTTCAATCACCACATTGGCATCAGAAGAAGGATTGTTGAATGCTTCACGGAGATCAATATGCACGTACTCTACGGTTTTAGGTTCAGCAGGATCAAACCTGATAATGTACCCATGATCGGCCGCATCTATACTTAATCCTCCGGCCAGCAGAATAGCATCTTC
>JANMVA010000262.1:0-4390 GCA_031392195.1 Saprospiraceae bacterium
CCATGGTAAGTCTGGTCACGTAGCTGTTGTGATTGCCCGTACGGGTGATCTGCTCGATAGCCATGGCATGACGGCCTTTGTAGTTGAAAGAGGCACTCCAGGTTTTCTCGCCGGCAAAAAAGAAAATAAGCTTGGCATGCGTGCATCGGAAACGGCCGAAATGATTTTCCAGGATTGTCGTGTTCCTGCCGCTAATGTGTTAGGCGAAATTGGTGATGGGTTTATTCAGTCTATGAAAATCCTGGATGGTGGTCGTATTTCTATTGGCGCGTTAGGATTAGGTATTGCAAAAGGAGCTTACGAAGCATCTGTTAAATATTCACAAGAGCGACATCAGTTTGGAAAACCAATAGCACATTTCCAGGCGATCAGTTTCAAGCTCGCCGACATGGCTACAAAGATTGAAGCAGCAGAATTATTATTACGCAGCGCTGCTGATCTGAAAAATGCAGGTAAACCTTGTACAAAGCAAGCTGCCATGGCTAAATATTATGCTTCTGAGATCAGTGTTCAGGTTTCTACGGATGCAGTTCAAATTTTTGGTGGTTATGGTTATACAAAAGATTTTCCTGTTGAAAAATATTATAGAGACAGCAAATTGTGTACGATTGGAGAAGGGACTTCGGAGATACAGAAGATGGTGATTGCGCGACAGATTATGAAAGAACTGTAGTGCTTCGCGGCTAAACGCTTTCCGGCGCTTCACTCAGCACTAGCATGGGGCATGGGGCATGGGGCATGGAGTAGTGTGCGGGGCTTGCCCCCATCTACGAAATACTAAAAGCATGTCGAAGCGCAGCTATTAGTTCGTCCGAAAATTTTTTATCTTGAATCTACAAATTGTTATTTAAGGGATAGGCTGAGTATTTTTAATTTATTTGAAATAATTAAATTTTCGATATCATGAATGAAAGCCTTCGTGAAAAATTATTTGCAGGAACCAAGCCGAAGCGAATATTAGCATTAGATGGCGGTGGTGTCAGAGGCAGCCTGACGCTAGGCATGCTGAAAAAAATTGAAACACTTGCAAGGGCGAAATCGGGGAAACCGGATTTAGTTTTAGGAGATTATTATGACCTGATCGGTGGTACGAGTACGGGAGCTATTATTGCCTGTTGCCTGGCTATTGGAAAGAGTGTTGATGAAATCATTGGCCTCTATAAAGATTTGGGGAAAGAAGTTTTTGGGAAAGGAAGAACATTTAAAATCCTTAACCGCAGTGCAAAAACGATCAGGGCTTTGCTGAAGGAAAATTATTCATCAGATGGACTTGAAAAATACCTGATTGAAAACTTCAAACAGATTCACCTGGGAGATGACCAAAATATAAAATGCGGCCTTGCTCTCAATAGTAAACGTGCCGATACTTATAGTTTATGGACTGTGGCCAATCACCCTGATGGGAAATATTTTAATGCCAACAGCCATTTGAAATTATGGGAAATATGCCGGGCATCCTCAGCTGCTCCGTATTACTTCAGTCCTAAAAAACTTCCCTTGCGTACAAGGAAAGGAGAGTCATTAGAAGGTACATTTATCGATGGGGGTGTCAGTTTAGCAAACAATCCTGCCTGGCAGACTTTCCTTGTTGCTGTGGTCCCTTCGTTTGGTTTCAAATGGAATCCAGGCAAGGATAATATGTTCATTACAACCCTTGGAACCGGTAACGGTCAAATAAAAGAAGAGCCTTCCTCACTCGAAAAATTAAGAGGCGTGCAATGGGCTCCTAAGCTTTCGGATCTATTTATGGTCGATGCACTGGAGATGAACCAGATCATTCTCGAAGGTTTCGGTTATAATGCAGGGAGGAATTACGATGTTGATAGCCAGTTTGAAAAATTAGGTGATTTGAAACTAATTGAGGATGATAAAAAGCTATTTACTTTTGACAGGCACAATATTACGCTGACTGAAAAGGGACTGAAAGATGTTGGAGTTACCTACACAAAAAGCAACATCGATGATCTCAGGGAAATGGATCATTTTGAAAATATAGATGACCTGTATCAAATTGGATCTGATTATGCACAAATAAATATAACCTCCATCCTATGAAAGTCTTTGTTGGATTCGGCTATAATCAGGACGACAAATGGATCAAGGAACTAATCATTCCATTTCTCGTAGAACTTGGATGCGATGTGGAATCGGGTGAAGAAATGCAGGGCGAAAAATTATCTGATGGAGTACTCAGCAGAATAAAAGCATCCGATGCGTGTATTGGATTTCTGACTAAGCGAGGCAATCCTACTCCCGAAGGAATATACGGGACACATTGGTGGGTTCTGCAGGAACTGAGTTCTGCTATCACATATGACATTCCCATTTTTGAGATCCGCGAAAAAGGAATTGATCCACAGAAAGGGATAGGAGGAGATCGTCAGCGCTATGAATTCGATGAAAAAACATTGGTGATGCTGGAAATTGCCAAATTTATCAGCAAGGAAAAAGCTAAATTAATATATAAGATATTCATGCTCCTCCCGACTGAATTCTCTAATGAGATCAGGCCTCATGCTAAGTTTGTTAAATGTGAATATCGATTCCAGTATAAGGGCAAGCTTTATAAACCGGAAGAGACACAGATCGAGAAAATGCAGGGTGGGTATGGTATCATCATAAAGCGCATCCCGAGTGAAGAAGCACAAATCGATATTTCTGTTGAAGGGCCCGGTGGAATTTCATGGAATTCAGGATTTGTTTCTGTCGGATTGATGAATGTCCATCTTCAAAAAGAGATTTAAAATGCAAATTCAAAGCTTTAAGCAAAATCGCTCCAAAGGGAAATATAAGATTGATCAGGAACATACGTATGTAGGTGATGATTATTGGGAATGGAAGGTATGGATAGAAGGCACCGATATTAACCTGGACAAAATCGAAAGTGTGACTTACACGCTCCATTACACCTTTGTAGACCCTGTCAGAATGATCAGAACGCGTGAAGATAAATTTTCGCTTCATGCATCCGGCTGGGGCACATTTACGATCTATGCTGTACTCAACTTCAAAGACAAAAGCGTTCTTCCTTTAGAGCATGAACTTGAGCTCTTTTATCCTGACGGGACATTGACAAGTGAATGATCTGTTGAAACCGTTGAGCGTAGGTTAACCTACGAATATGTTGAGCGTAGGTTGACCTACGTTCTGGTGTGTGCAAAGCTGCGCTTTGCGAGTGTGATCATTTCGACACTACCGTTGAGCGTAGGTTCACCTACGCTCGAGTGTCAGCAAAGCTGCGCTTTGCGAGTGGGATCATTTCGACGCCACCTTCTCCACCCAAACCCTACCATCAATCTCAATCCGTATAAAATAAATCCCCGGCATCATTCCGGAAACATCTATCCGATTTGTAGTTCCTTCTGAATAATTTTCAACTACCCTTCCATACACATCGACCACCGAAACCCTCCCCTGAACATTCTTCCAGATAATCTCTATACGGTTATTGGCTATATCATTAACAAAGTTGTAGGGTTTGTGAAGCGGATCTCCCGGTGTCACCACACTCGTCGTGCCCACTAAAATCTGCGTCGTAAACATTTCAATCCCTCCACGCGTATTTCCAACAGCCAGTTCAAACTTTCCATCATTGTTCAGATCTGTCAGTGCTGGCGCACTCCTGTTTCCAATATCCAGATTTCCATAATCAACATCAAGCAGTGACAATGAACCTGTAATTCCCGCTTGTAGATTTCCATAAATATTCAATTTGCCTGGCTCCATACCGGTCATCAGGATCAATCCATCGGATGTATTTACAATTGCAGGCGTGCTGAATTGTGGTAAACCAATAATGATATCAAACAACACTCTGCCATAACAAGCCGTATTCGGTGCTGCATTGAGGTCGGAACTAAAGAGAGGAATTCCAATACTACCCATATTCTGGAAATAATTGAGATTGCTGCAACGTCCGTTATTATCTGAATTGCCTGTCCGTTCGCCAATAACTAAATCAGCAAGGCCATCACCATTGATATCGGCAATTTGTGGAGAAGAGGAAACACCAACTGCAATATTCATAAAAGGATACACCGGCTCTCCAAACAACATCGAGTCACCTACAGAAGAAGAATTGCTGAAGTAGAATAATTTGCCATTTTGTTCACCAACAACTAAATCAAGATCTTCATCACCATCAAGGTCCCCGAAGGCAGGAGCAAAATCAAATGTGGGAAGCGTGGCATACTGACTCATGCCGAGGTAATCCTTTGATGCTAATCTGAAATAAGGAGTCGACAATGTTCCTACATTCCGAAAATACCACAACGAAGGAATGCGTGTCTCACCAGTCTCTGTATAATGAAAACCACCGATGATCATATCGACCAGATCATCACCATTCACATTAGCAGAAGACAGGCAAAGTGTGTGGCGGTACGATGAA
>JANMVA010000334.1:0-6639 GCA_031392195.1 Saprospiraceae bacterium
CTAGTCGCCCTAAACTGTCTGAGGGATCTCATGACAATTTCAGTTGTAATCATGTCTCTATTGGCAAGTAGCTTCTGAAAAGAAATTGATTTGAAAAACGAACAAGCGCGCAAGCAAACCCGATGCTAACAAATTGAACTAACATAAAAGCGAGTTTTTAGGGCGACGAGGTTTTGGTTACTTTTTCCGGAAAAAAGTAACAAGAAAAAGTAAATAATTAAAGTGTGTCGTTATTTTTTGTGACACAAAAAATAACAAAGCTTACCTTACTGGTCAAAGTAAAATTTATGTCATCATACATTTTATCATTGGATCAGGGAACGACCAGCAGTCGTTCCATACTTTTTGATCAAAAGGGCAATATTGTGAACATTGCCCAACGGGAATTCAAGCAGATCTATCCACAGCCCGGATGGGTCGAGCACGATGCCGAAGAGATCTGGAGCACACAGGCGGGCACGATCGCAGAGGTCATCGCGAAAACCGGGGCATCCGCTGAATCTATCGCTGCCATAGGTATCACCAATCAAAGGGAAACTACCGTTGTATGGGATCGCACCACGGGAAAACCAGTTTATCATGCCATCGTCTGGCAGGACAGAAGGACAGCTGAGTATTGCGACCAACTGAAAGCAGAAGGCAAAGCTGCAATGATCCAGTCGAAAACAGGCCTGGTGATTGACGCCTATTTCTCGGCAACAAAAGTGAAATGGATCCTGGACAATGTGCTGGGAGCAAGAGATAAAGCAAACAAAGGAGAGCTCGCTTTTGGTACCATCGATTCATGGTTGGTGTGGAACCTGACAGGTGGCGCAGTACATATCACCGATGTATCAAATGCTTCACGCACCATGATCTTTAATATCCGATCGTGTGAATGGGATGAAGAGTTGCTTGAAGTTTTCACTATACCATCGAGCATGCTGCCCGAAGTGAAGTCAAGCAGCGAAGTGTATGGCACGACGACGAAAGTGTTGCACGGCATGAATGTCCCTATATCAGGTATTGCCGGTGATCAGCAGGCTGCATTATTCGGACAGATGTGCATCAAGCCGGGCATGGTGAAGAATACATATGGGACAGGATGTTTCATGCTGATGAATACAGGTGAAAACATGATCCATTCTAAAAATAATCTTCTGACGACAATTGCATGGCGTATTGGAAATAAAACTGAGTACGCATTGGAAGGAAGTGTTTTTATTGGTGGTGCTGCTGTTCAATGGCTGAGAGACGGACTGAAGATCATTCGCTCATCAGATGAAGTAGAGACATTGATACAGGAAGTTGAAGACAGTAATGGTGTGTATGTCGTACCGGCATTTGCAGGATTAGGAGCACCGCATTGGGACCAACATGCCAGAGGAAGTGTATTTGGGTTGACTAGAGGAAGCACAGGTGCGCATCTTGCGAAAGCAGTGCTGGATAGCATTGCATTTCAATCCTATGATGTACTGAAATCAATGGAAGCCGATGCAGATATCCGCATCACAGAATTGCGTGTAGATGGTGGTGCGACAGTGAATGATCGCCTGATGCAATTTCAATGTGATATTCTCCAAACGGATGTCGTTCGTCCAATGATCACAGAAACCACTGCACTTGGTGCAGCCTATTTAGCAGGACTTGCTGTTGGATTTTGGAAAAGCATTGAGGAAATACAATTACAATGGCAGCTCGACAGACGATTCATTCCATCGATGGATGAAGAGAAACGCAGCCAACTGATGAGCGGATGGCAAAGAGCAGTCAATGCGACAATCGCCTGGTCAAAATCAACGTGATGAGATTTAAACTCACCGGTTAATACCTGCATGCAACGACAACACATGATCGATATACTTCAATCTGTCAACGAATGGGATATCTGTGTCATTGGTGGTGGAGCTACAGGATTGGGCATTGCTGTTGATGCTGCATCAAGGGGCTACAGTACTGTGTTGTTTGAAAAATATGATTTTGCAAAGGGAACTTCATCGCGCAGTACCAAGCTTGTTCACGGCGGTGTGCGCTACCTGCAACAGGGAAACATCAAGTTAGTCTTTGAAGCATTGCAGGAACGCGGCATCATGATGAAGAATGCCCCTCACCTCGTCAAGAACCAATCCTTTGTCATTCCCAATTATGAATGGTGGGAACATCCATTTTATGGTCTTGGATTGAAAGCGTATGACTGGATGGCAGGAAGACTTGGTATTGGTTCGTCTGTTTTTTTATCAGCCGAAGAAACGATAAAGGAAGTTCCCACGCTTGATCCTGAAGGATTGCGTGGTGGGGTATTGTATCATGACGGCCAATTTGATGATGCGCGCATGGCTATACACCTGGCGATGACAGCTGCAGATCACGGCGCTGTTGTCCTGAATTATTTCGGCGTAGATCAACTCAATAAAACTGCCGAAAAAATTTGTGGTGTGCGCGTGACAGATACGATTGCCAACAATGGTTATGAAATAAAAGCGAGGGTGGTGATCAATGCTACAGGCGTATTTACTAACGATATCGTCCGCATGGATGATGAGAGCGCTGAATCAATCGTCACGCCGAGTCAGGGCATTCATTTGGTTTTTGATAAAGAATTTCTTCCTTCAGAAACTGCGATCATGATCCCCAGGACAGAAGATGGGAGGGTATTGTTTGCTGTTCCCTGGCATCAGAAGATCATAGTCGGTACGACAGACACACCGATGGCTGAGGCAAAGATCGAACCGGTTGCCTTGCAGGAAGAAATTGATTTCGTGATGGTGCACATGCATGATTATCTGACGAGAGAGCCATCTTATCATGACATCCGGAGTGTGTTCTCCGGTTTGCGTCCTTTGGTGAAGGGAAATCAAAAATCAACTGCATCCTTGTCACGGGAACACACCATTACGGTTTCTGATTCCGGATTGATTTCAATCACCGGTGGTAAATGGACTACCTATCGAAAGATGGCAGAAGATGTTTTGACGGTTGCAATCGAAAAGGTACAATTGCCTATTGTGAAATCCATCACGAGTGAACTACACATTCACGGTTACCGGGAGCAGACTAATTTTTATGAGCCCCTTTATTATTATGGTTCGGATAAAGACAGCATTGAGGCTATGATTCGGGAAGAGCCGAAGCTTGGAGAGCCCATTCATTATGCATTACCTTATGTCAAGGCTGAAATAAGATGGGCGATCGAAAATGAGATGTGCATGACACTGGAAGATATGTTGGCCAGGCGTACGCGCATGTTATTCCTGGATGCACGGGCTTCATGGGAATGTGCTCCGCGTGTCGCTGCCATGATGGCTGAAATCATGGGACATGACCGGACATGGATTGATCAGCAATTAGCTTCATATTTGCAGGTAGCAAAGAATTATCTCCCCTTTGGAAATAATTTTGTCAAAACGAAAAACTAGATATGGAACATTTTATAGGTGAATTTTTCGGCACCATGCTGTTGCTGATTTTGGGGTGTGGTGTGGTAGCCAATGTTGTGCTCGACAGAACGAAAGGACATCAAAGCGGATGGATTGTGATCACCTTCGGATGGGCCATGGCTGTATTTCTCGGTGTCATTGTATCCACCAATCTTGGGGGCAGCGGACATCTCAATCCGGCGGTGACAATTGCCATGTCATTGTTTAGTGATTTTGATGATTCGCTTGTGTTGCCTTATGTGGTTGCACAAATGGCCGGAGCTTTTATAGGAAGCTCATTAGTATGGCTTGCGTACAAACCACATTTTGATACAACTGATGACAGGGATTTGAAGCTGGCTGTTTTTGCAACCGGCCCGGCCATTCGAAATACATTCCACAATTTTTTTACTGAGTTGCTTGGAACATTTGTTTTGGTCTTTGGTGCAATGACTATGTCACAGCCAACAATTGAAATTGGCACTTTAAAAGCATTACCGGTTGCGCTATTGGTTTTAGGAATTGGTCTGTCGCTGGGAGGACCTACAGGATATGCGATCAATCCGGCACGTGACCTGGGCCCACGTCTCGCACACTTTTTATTACCAATTAAAGACAAAGGTGACAGCAACTGGTCATATGCATGGATCCCGATTGTAGCTCCAATTGCCGGGGCGTGTCTTGCCGTATTAACTTATAATTCTATTTAGTCATGAAAACAATCCTGGTTTTTATATCGCTTTTCATTTCCACTTATTTATTTGCACAAGATCCAGAAGTCAGATGCAAAGAAATGAATTTAGAATTTCCACCACTCACGTCTCCCGTCGCCAATTATGTTCATGTTGTTCGATCAGGTAATTTATTATTTCTCGCAGGAAAAGGACCTACAAAGATGGACGGTACATTGATAACAGGTACTGTTGGAGAAGATCTGACGATTGAGCAAGCGTATGAAGCTGCACGACAAACAGGCATCATGCAAATCGCTGTTTTGAAAAATGAATTGGGAGATCTGAAAAAAGTGAAACGGATTGTCAAAGTTTTAGGCATGGTGAATGCGACAACTGATTTTAAAGATCACTCCAAAGTGATGAATGGGTATTCCGATTTGATGGTGGAAGTATTTGGTGAAAAAGGAAAACATGCCCGGTCTTCTGTAGGCATGTGTTCATTGCCATTTGATATTGCTGTAGAGGTTGAGATGATTGTTGAGGTGGAGGATTGAAAGTGTAAGCTGCTTTACATTTCACATGCCCAAACGGAGGTTAGCCATAGCGAATGGCTAATTTTTGGTTAGATTACATTAGGAATTTAACACAATCAAACAAAAGCCCATGAATCACCTGCTACAACCCCTTCGGAATTTTATCTATTCGGCGATTTTCTTATTAGCGATTTTATCGGCCTCAACCTCATCAGCACAGGATACATGTACAATCAATGATGATTGCCTGACATCCATTTATGTTCAGGTAGGCTCTGATCAGGGATATAATTGTATTGATGGATGTAATTTATACTCGGCACCCGATGATATTGTGAGTGCTTGTCAGATGGGTGATTTTCCAACTGTGTGGTATCAGTTGACGACAGATACCATTGCTACTATTGTCAATATAGAAGTGTTTAGCTCTGACTTTGAATCTCCTGTCATTAGCATGTTTGAGGGTAGTCCGGGTTGCGATCAATTGACGCCTGTTTATCTTTCTAATGGAAATTTGACTTGCATCATTGGTTCGGATGGAATAGCAAAAGCTATTGGAACTGCAGTGTCCCCGGCAAAAGATTATTATATCGCAGTCAGTTCTCTTTTCAGCATAGGAGGTGATTTTGAATTATGCGTCAGTATGAATTCAGATGGTTCTCATTGTGTGCTTGATCGCGATTTTGAAGTTACTGCCAGATCAAATGGAGGTCCGCTCGAAGGCCCTTTTGACCCGGGAGAAAAGATCAGCATGTGTATTAATGTCAATCAATATACAGCTATTGGAAATGGATGTCAGTGGTTTCAGGGCATCGTTCCGGTTTTTGGAAATGGCTGGGATCCTTCATCTTTTGATAGTTTAGGGCAGCCTTTCAATGCTACGCTCAATGATAGTCCCTTAGCTGATACGGCAAATGGAATTTATGCGAATACACGGTTCGCATGGTTTGATAATGTAGGGTATCATCATTCAAATATCAATTACCAGATTGGTGACTTTGATGGCAACGGAAGACTGGATATGTGTAACAGCTTATATGAAATGGATTGTCCTCTCCAGGGTGGTATTACAGGTGGAGCAGTTGGACCTTGTTGGCAAAATCCAGGTGACATATTACCTGCCGGATGGTTTGGTTATGGGCTCAATGGCTCATGCCCTGATCCTGGACCACCGATTAAGGTTGATTGGGGAGATGGCAACACATGCGGATGTTGTATGGGCCCATGGAGTTTTTGTTTTGATCTGACGACGAGAGGCACCCCTGATTGCCTGGGTGATACAACACGAAGAAAACTTACACTTGGATTTTACACATTCGCTGACGGCGAAGTAGGTTCATGGACTGGTGGTGCTTCTGTTTGCGCTGAAGATCAACCTCTCAAGGTGAGCCTGAAAGCATTATGCGGAAGGATACACAGACGCAATGTCGAGTTCTTGCCTGCGGTGACTCATGGAGGTCAGCTGCAATACCAGGTTCAGGATGAAAACGTAAGTTATTGGGAATGGAATATCAGCCCGATATCTGCAGTTCCCTATTTTGTCAACACAGGTCCGAATGGATTCCAGATACAAGCTCCCGTAGTAAATGATACAGATTCAACGATTCATGTCAGAGGTATTTTCCTCGGCCATGTGGCAGGCAATGAGGACATGATCATCCGGAAAATTGAATTTGATATTTTACCGGAGTCAACAGTGACGAATGAAATAAAAAGTCAAAACCTGTTGAAAGTTTATCCGGTACCAACTCAAAATATCGTTTACATCGATTGGACTGCTTACGATGAAAATTTTACTCATTGGTCTGTGACTGATGTTAATGGTAAGGTTGTCTCCCAGAGCATTATCAATGACAGTGAAAATGCAAAAGAGAAATTAAGTCTACGTTTAAACGAACTCAGTGATGGCATCTATTTCTTCAATCTTGTGTCTGAAAAGAATGTGTATGCGACAAGATTGGTGAAGAATTAGAATCAGAAGTTATTTCCACATATCCGGAAATGCACTTTCGCTTATTGTAGAGACGCAAGATCTTG
>JANMVA010000390.1:0-2774 GCA_031392195.1 Saprospiraceae bacterium
ACCCGGCACCTCGATCCCAGCCGGGCGACGCGGGCACACCATACCGCACGAAACAACCGGTCAACACCTGCCAGGACGGCATCGCCAACTCGCCGGGTTCATATGGTCATAGCTTCAAATCACGCGTCCACTTTCCGTTCGTGTCCTCGCTCTTTAAGATGTGAGGGCCAGATCATCAGCTTTCCATATCCAACCTTAAATGGATAGGCCGCTCCTTCCCAACTACCGTTATCTGTGGTATTGTGGCTTGTATGTGTCTTATCTAATGTATCTCTTTCCATTATTTAGCGGTAGATCATTTAATCATCAAAAACAAGAATAGATATAACCAGAGGAAGTCTACAAAATGCCAGTAATGTAGTACAAGCTGAAATCTCCTCCTCCTCTTTTCAGTTGGCCTGAAAGCCAAAGAATACGCATGCGTGCTAGCCACGAAGAGTGCAAAGATGCCTCCAATGACGTGCGCTGCATGTATTCCGGATATCACATAAAAGAATGAACCACTTGGATTTCCATCCAGTGGTACTCCAATTCCAAATAAGTCCATCCATCCATAATACTGCAGGACAATAAAAATCATGCCCAGCAACAAGGTCAAAGGCAATGCAGTTTTATAGACCAATTCTTTTCCCTTTTTAAAGCCCCAATATGATAAATGGAGTGTAAGACTGCTCAATAAAATCACGATCGTGCTGATCGTAAAAATATCGGGGATACGGAATTCAAGCCAGTTTCCGGCAGCCTGCCTGACGATGTATGCACTCGTCAATGAGCCGAACATCATGATGATGCCACCCATGCCTAACCAAAGTGCAAACAACGGTGCATAGACACCCCTTCTGGGTGTGTCGCTGCTTATTTTTATATGTTCTGTTGTGCTCAAGCTTTCTTTATTCATTTACATGCTCCACCATAAGATCATCAACGCAACCGGCAAAAAGATAAATGATGAAAACATCAATGCCTTCGCGGAAGCTTTGTCAAATCTTTTTTGAAATGACCAGGCTTTCCATAAAAACCCAATGGAAAGCAAACACATCAGAATCAATCCAGGCCATGAGATCAATTCGGATAAAAACCCTATAGTGAGTAGAGGTAGCAATAGAAATGTATAGATCAGTGATTGCATTCCCAACCGGCGATCGATCGTACCATTTTCTTCGGGCAATAATTTATACCCAGCGCGTTGGTATTGATCAAAAGACAAAAAACCTATTGCCCAGAAATGAGGGAATTGCCAAATGAACTGAATGGCAAAAACAAATAGTGCGGCAGATGTAATGACCCCGTCATGTGCAATCATGCCTATCATCACCGGCAAAGCCCCGGGTATCGCACCGACGATCACCGAAATGGTATTGTAGCGTTTTAAAGGGGTATATAAAAACGCATACGTGACTAATGACAACATTCCTAAGAACGAAGTCAATGGATTTAATAATGCCAGCAGTATTATTCCCACCAAACAAGTGATCCCGGCTAATACAATAGCTGAAGAGGCGCTCCACCGTCCGGCCGCAATCGGTCGGTTAGCAGTGCGTTCCATCTGACGATCATATTCCGCTTCCAGAACTTCATTGAAGATATTCGCTGAAAAGGTGACCAGAAAACCGCCTGTCACTAAGAGAAGAAAAGAGATCAAATGAAAAGAAGTACCCGCAGCAATGCAATAAGCTATAGCTGAAGAAAATACCACGAACGAACTGAGCCTGAATTTGACAAGCAGCTCCACATCCTGAAGCCAATCACTAAATGTGATGGATATCGCCCTCACCTGTACCGATTCTTTCCTCTTCATCAATGATTACCTTCTGCCCGTTTTTCTTCTTCTGTCAACGGAATATGTTGTTGTATAAAATCTTTATCCGAACCTTCCTTGCTGTAATCGTATGCCCAGCGATGCACTGTCGGGATCTTTCCGGGCCAGTTACCATGCACGGGCTCAATCGGTGCGGTCCATTCAAGTGTAGTGGCTCCCCATGGATTTTGTGTCTTCATTTTCCGTCCATTCCAGATACTCCAGAAGAAGTTGAATACAAAAAGAATCTGTGCTGAAAAAACAATGATGGCTGCAATCGTAATGAATCTGTTGAGTCCATCGAAGTGCTGGAATGCATCAAATGTGTCAAACCTATAATAACGACGCGGCACACCAGCCATTCCTGTATAATGCATTGGCCAGAAGATCGCATAAGCACCGATCATCGTCATCCAGAAGTGAATTCGTCCCATTGTCTCATTCATAAAACGGCCGTACATCCTGGGGAACCAATGATAGACACCTGCAAACATCCCAAAGAAAGCTGCAATACCCATGACAATGTGAAAGTGGGCTACGACAAAGTAAGTATCGTGTAGTTGGATATCAATCGCTGAGTTTCCAAGAAATATCCCTGTGAGTCCTCCCGAGATGAACATCGAAACAAATCCGATCGCAAATAACATGGCTGAAGTAAACCGGATATTTCCTTTATACAATGTCGATATCCAGTTAAACACTTTGACCGCAGATGGCACAGCAATGATGAGGGTGAAAATCACAAAGAAGTTAGAGATGAACGGATTCACACCGGACATAAACATATGGTGCGCCCAAACGATGAATGAAAGAAAACCGATCGCGAGGATCGAATATACCATCGCCTTATAACCGAAAATAGGCTTCCTTGCATGAACAGATAACACTTCACTTGTCAGACCCATCGCAGGAAGGATAATGATGTATACTTCAGGATGGCCTAAGAACCAGAACAAGTGTTGATATAGAACCGGAC
>JANMVA010000400.1:0-4181 GCA_031392195.1 Saprospiraceae bacterium
GGTTGTGTTTAGCAGGTCGAAGCACACATTCTGCTGCCAAGCCCCTATTTTTGAATTATAGTTACAGACTACCTATTGTATCCAAGCTGAATCTGTAACGCATACCTTATGAGGAGTACCACCTGTAGAGGAAGCAACGACCAATTCCTGGAAGAATATCACAGCCAAACGGCTGCGCTCATAGGTGCCGAAGAAACGCAAAGGATGTATGGTTATGTTCTTAGTCCTTATCAATGTCGCGGATGCGGATATTGGCATCTCCGATCAGAGACCACTCGCAGGCAATGCATGTTGTGCACCGACAGCGCTTTATTTTTAAAAGATTTGTATGGCACAATTGTAGAAGCTCAGGAGACAGCAGATCGCATGAGGAGGGAGAAGAAAATACAATTATATGTGTATAAGTGTCCGCATAGTAATGGTTGGCATCTGACGAAAACTCAACCTGGTAGTGAAAAGAGAAGGAGGGGATAAAGGGAAGGGAAGTTTATGAATTATTTCGGCAGGATAAGCCGTGCCTCATCGGACTCATTAAAGGCATTACTTTTTTCCAGCAGGTTTTCCATTTCGTCCATATCATTTCCATAAATCATCGAACTGAATTCATGGGCACGCTGAAGCATTTTTATATAAGTAACCGGATCTTCTTTTCGCGACAATTTGCGTAATGCTCCCAGGTAATCATCTCTGTAAACTGTTGGAATGATAATCTTGGCGAATCCTTTGTTGACCAGCTCTGCATTCATCATCACTCTGGCAATCCTGCCATTGCCATCTAAAAAGGGATGCACCTCACTAATGAAAAACATCATGTAAGCTGCTCTTGAGAATGGGCTTGATAATGCACTGTAGTAATCAAATCCTTTGATCAGCGTCCCTTTCACCAGTAAATAATCCACAAAGTGGGTTTCTCCGGCTCTGTTGTTTTTGTCCTTCAACTGACCAGGTTGTTTGTTAGGCCGGTATTTTAAAATTGCATAGTGCCTGGATTTCAGCAAATCAATTAATTGTTCTGCCGAAGATGGAATAAGAGCCATGTGTTTTCTGTCGCTGACTAGTTGATAGGTCCCGAGTACATCATGGGAATCTTCATCGCGGGAAGGCATTGGTATTCCCGTTGTTACGATCTCCTTTGCCTCTTCAATTTCAAATTCAGTTCCTTCAATGTAGTTTGAAAAATAGGCTTCATAAAAAGCAAAATTAGCAAACGCCTTCTCTGACGTATTTTGATCAGGTAATGCTTTGAATTCCTGTTGACGCAATTCTGTAAATAGTTTTTCAAAAAGTTGGATACGCCCCGGATCATATGGGATCCCAAGTGCTCTCGCCATGGCCAACGGCGATGTCAGGATTTTGGAAGGTTTTGTAGAAAGCATCGCACTCATTATTTTATTGAGCTTCTCAAACTGAGCAAGCATATCCAATTGGTCTGCAATTTTTCTTGCCCGGTCTCTTGTAGCATTCAGCGCTTCCTCCCCGTGAGTGCGCAATATGATCTCAAGCCGGTTTTCTATTTCGGTTAAAGGGAGTGTTTTCGATTCATCACTTTGCTTCCTGCTGACCTGAAGGTTTTCAAGAAGAGCCCTTTCAAGTTGCGAAGCATATAATTCGCCCGATAATGGATTGTCGCCTTCCATCGCAGCCGGTCCTCTCAGGAAGTGAAGGGTTAGTCCTGGTAATTTTACTTTTTTTGTGTAGGAATGGGTGATATAGATATTTCCTGTTTGTGTAGGCTTGAATTCCAGTGCCGACCGGTGGCTCAGCAGGGCACCCGGATAGAGTTCACCCAGGATTTGAAAGAGGTTGCGTCTTATAAGTGTTTCGGGTGCTTCTGAAATCCTGGAGGTGTAGATTCGAGGGGCAATCTTTCTCAGCGCGCCAGCTTTCTCGAGTTTTGAGATTTGCCTGCTGATGGCCGGATTGCTTGAGGAAAAGACAATCTCAGGTAGTGTGCTTGGTAAAATATTTTCCATTTAGAATATAGAAACACTGATATTCGTCAAATAATTTCTATTATAAACACAAATATAGTAAATTATTTCCATTAAATGGCATAATTGCAAAAATTTTCCAGTTAATTATTAAAATTGCATATTTTGTTAAATATTTTTGATTCTAAGGAAAGAAGGCGCAAAAATTTTCCAGTATATAACGCTTTGGTCAGTTGATCCTCAGTACTGAATATGAATACAAAGGAAAGCGGAAGAATGCCGAAGCATAACACAGTATTTAATCAGCCAAGCACCCCAATCCTTAATCTTCCGTTAATGCCTGTTTTTCACACACAGAAAGCTTTAGTTTTGCGGTTTATCTTTCTTTCCTTCAAATGATGGTAACAGCAATGACAAAAATATTTCTCTTTATAATCCTCTGTGGATCAGCACTTCAGGCTTGTTCACAAGCTCCGACAACGACAAAGGCAACCACGACTGCACAGACTCCTGCACCTGTAGCGCAGCAACCCAAACCCTATACTTCCACAAAAGCAGGATGGCTGGTGGATGTGGATGAAGCTTATGAGATCTCTAAAAAGGAGAAAAAGCCTATTCTGGCCAACTTCACCGGAAGTGACTGGTGTGGCTGGTGTAAGAAGCTCGACGCCGATGTCTTTACAAAACCTGCTTTCCAGGAATGGGCTAAAAAGAATGTCGTACTCCTTGAACTGGATTTCCCCAGGAGATTCCAGATCCCGGAGAAAAACCGCAGACAAAACGCTGCCATGGGCCAGGCACTCGGCATCACAGGTTATCCCACTGTATGGGTCCTCAACCTCACAAAGGATGAAGCCAAAGGACAATTCCAGGTGAAGGGACTGGGAAAGACAGGTTATACACCTAGTCCTGAACAGTTCATTGCTGCCTTGCAGCCTTATGTAGGTAAGTAGTCGGGATCCTTGTTTGCCCCTTCGCTTCATTGCACTACGCATCTCCCGTGTGTTCCTACGCTAATCACACTTTTAGTGTGTGTTTGCTACGAATACTTCGACCTGCTCTGCTCATCCTCGTGCCACAGCTCAGCAACCACCCCGGGGTATTTAGAATTTGCAATTTGCAATTGGCAAAAATCAAGAGGTTTAGAAATAGTCAATGGTCCATGGTCGTACCCATCTTGTGAGCCATTAGTCGTTGGTCATTAGTCGTACACATCGAGTGAGACATTGGTCGTTGGTCGTACAATCGAGTGAGCCATTCGTCTTTCGTCATTCGTAAATCGTCAATTCTGCTTCCAGTTCGACCAGCAATCCCTAAAAAGAATTACATCTTCATTATACTTACATTCTCTAAATTGTCTCCCTGCTCCATCACAAATCTGTAATTCCCCTGTGGCCATTCATGTAATGAAATGGTTGTTGATAGTTGACCTTTATCCAAAACATATTTTTGCAAGCACAATCCGCTCTGATCATACAAGTAAACAATCCCACCGGTTTCTTTATGCACTATCGTCACCTTATCGATCGTCGGATTTGGGTAAACATTCAAAAGATTTAGTTGCGCAGGATCATTAACAGATGTGGTTGTTGCGCTCACAGCAACATTATCAAACTTCACATGCAGCCATCTTGAGCTGGCCTCTGCATTTCTATACCGGAGCCCAATAAAAGACATTTCGTCTGTTGCAGGCAAGGTGATGCCCGATAGCAATCGATATACATTATCAGCCTGGTATTCAGCATCACGGAATTCTGCCAATTCGATAATATCCGATGCTGCATCCGGATCCTGATCACCTATGATTAAATACACTCCAATCGTGTCTCCAATCGATGGCACACTAAAGCCTGAAAACGCATAACGAACCGAATCCAAAGTTCCGCCGGAAGGAATCAAAAAGCCGGGCGACACATACCAGTCATCAACGACATTGACACCGCTCGATGGGGAATAATCATGACTGACACATGAAGTAGGTGAAAAACCACCAATGCTGGCGATACCCCAATTGCCTATGGCTGATTCACCGAGGCGATATATGGTCCATCCATCACGTTCCGCAGTATTATCAAAGCCGGAATAATAGGGTAGTGATACTTGTGCATGCAGCGAAGTGAGTAAGAAGCAATAAACAGTGCATAGGAGTGTAAGCCTTCTCATTTTCATATTTCGTTTTTCTTAGGTAGAGGGTGGATGGATAGAAAAGGGTTGGGTGTATGTAATAATCTTTCACCACAAAGGCACAAA
>JANMVA010000455.1:0-4768 GCA_031392195.1 Saprospiraceae bacterium
AGATTATATTCACCATCTTCTTCCCGGTCAAATCGCGCACCCCATTCAATCAATTCCTGCACCCTGACAGGTCCTTCGGTCACGACCATCCGAACGACATCCTCTTTGCATAAACCATCACCTGCATCCAGCGTATCGAGGACATGTTTTTCCAGTGTATCATCCACCTCATTCCATACGGCCGCGATCCCTCCCTGGGCATAACGGGTATTGCTTTCTTCCTTATTGGCCTTAGCCATTACCGTGATTTTCAAATCAGGTCTGGCAATAGCGATATTAATGGCGCACGTCAAACCGGAAATACCGGCTCCGACGATCAGGACATCTGTTTTCTTGGTTTCACTCATCTGTTTTGAACAATTCTAGCCTCTAATTACGTGAAATCACTCCATTAGTTCAAAATTGAGTTGGGTTGTTGGATTGTGGGTAGAAGGCTGGTAATTAGTTGTTGGAAAGTAGTGAAGTCATTGGTTAGTTGGGAGAAGGATTGATGAAAGAAGAATTGCGTAGAAGCAGGGCTTGCCCTTGCTGATCACTTGATCATT
Organism: Saprospiraceae bacterium; assembly: GCA_031392195.1. Taxonomy (GTDB): domain Bacteria; phylum Bacteroidota; class Bacteroidia; order Chitinophagales; family Saprospiraceae; genus Opimibacter. Next base: position 546 of record JANMVA010000455.1, read on the forward strand.
ACGTTTACAATGGTCTATCGTCCATGGTCTATGGTCAATTCCTTATTTTGTGTAAAACCATCAAGAGGAGATATGCGGATCGCGCTCAATGCTAGGCACATGATGAAGGACCGGCTGGAAGGCATTGGGACAGTCACGCATGAGGTGATGAGCAGGATTGTGACAGATCATCCCGGCGATCAATTGGACTATTATTTCGACCGCAAATTTGATCCCTGCTTTATTCATGGCCCGAATGTGTCAGGACATTCATTTTTTCCTCCGGCACGTCTTCCGGTGCTGATCCGCTACTGGATGGATCATCCGGTCAGGAAGCACATTCACAAGCAACCACATGATGTCTTTTTTAGTCCTGATGGATTCATTCCTATCGGTTTAAAAATTCCGAAAGTGACGATGGTGCATGATATTGCATTTCTCCGCAATCCGCTTCATGTCAAGCCACGTATCCGGCAGTTCTATGATAAATGGATGCCGCAATTCATCAGAGATGCTGATCATGTGATCACAGTTTCTTCTTTTTCAAAAGGAGAGCTTGTTGCAGGGTACGATATTGTGCCGGAAAAAATTTCAGTGGTGTACAATGGTGTTTCCAAACAGTATAAACCTCTGACGGAAGAAAGTAAAAAGGAAGCACGTGACCAGTTGATGGAAGGAAAACATTTCTTTCTCTACCTGGGCGCCATTCATCCGCGAAAAAATATTCTGACGCTCGTCAGGGCTTTTGAAAAATTTAAGGATGATACGAAATCTGATTTCCTGCTGGTGATTGCGGGTCGTCCTTCATGGTACACCAAAGAAGTTTTCCGCGCCATCGAAAAAAGCCGGTGGCGAAATGATATTCAGCTTCCGGGTTTTGTCGATTCCGAAACAGCAAGAAAATTATTGGCCAGTGCAGAAGCGTTGGTTTATCCATCCCGGTATGAAGGTTTCGGGTTGCCTGTCGTAGAAGCCATGGCAAGCGGTACTCCCGTGATCTGCAGCAATGTTGCTTCCCTTCCTGAAATCGCCGGCAATGCGGCTCTTTACTTTGACCCCGGAGATGTAGATGAGCTTGTCCATTTCCTCAAGGTAATTTCCACAGACAGTGATCTCAGGCTGAAGATCGTGGCGGCAGGGCAGGAGCGTATAAAGCATTTTTCCTGGGATGAAGCTGCTAAGTCGACCTATGCGATTTTGAGGAATTTTTCGAAGGCTTGAATTAATGAAAAGTACAATTGGAGCAATTGAAACTCTTTAATCAGGCCCTTGAGATTAAATTGTAATTTTTATAAAAATATTTTTGATTTTCTTTTTCAATTTTGGTTTAATCAAATTTGGGGTCAGCACATTTCATACATATATTATATCCAGTTGAAATTGATATTTGCAACATTATAGAGGAGCACTTATTAGGGTTATAAGATTTCAAAAAAAATTTCAAGCTGAGTCAATATCTTGAATTATTTGTCGGAAAGTAATAGCTAATAAACTAACTTTTTCATCTGGTTCCATATTCTCCGAATTTTACTTTTGCAGATTGTCTACAGAATCTGTATTTAAAATTGTGCTAAAATGTACAGCATCATGAGAATACGACTTATTCTGGCCATTTTCCTTCTATGTAATTTCATTATTGCCCAGGAAAACAAATCTTCAGGAACATTGAAAGGAATCGTCTTAGACGAAAAAATGCGGCCCATTTCTTTTTCAAACATATGGCTTATCGGCACTTCATTCAACACTAAAAGCGATGTGAAGGGAAAATTTATAATCGAGAATATTCCTGCTGGTCATTATCTGTTAGTCATCAATACAATGGGCTATGAAACTCAGTCGGATAGTATCCTGATAACAGATGGGTCTCAGATGGACGCAGGCAATTTAATACTTCTGCAAAAAAGTATCACACTAAAAGAAGTAGTTGTCTCTCCCGGTAGCTTTGCCGTGATGGGAACAAATGATCTGGCCAAGTTGACACTCTCTGAAAAGGACTTGAAAAATATGTCATGGTCAGAGGATATTACAAGGGCTGTCGCACGATTGCCGGGTGTTGCTTCTAACGATTTCTCTTCAAAATTTACTATCCGGGGAGGAGAAGCAGATGAGGTTCTCATGATTGTGGATGGGATGGAATTGTACGACCCATTTCATCAACGGGACATCAGTGGTGGTCTTTTTAGCATTGTGGATGTGGAAACTATTCAAGGGATAGATTTATTGACGGGTGGGTTTACAGCAGAATATGGAAACAGGCAGAGTGGTGTATTCAATATGAAAACCAAACAAATCGGTGATGGTGAGAGAAGTACATCTCTTGGATTGAGCATGATGAACGCAAAGGCTTATACTGATGGCACATTTGCGAAGAATAGAGGGTCCTATTTATTTTCAGCCCGACGAGGCATGTCAGACTTAATCTTCAAAATAATAGGTCCCAGTGAAAGTATTCCCTTTTACACGGATGCAATGGGTAAGGTGGAGTATAAGTTAAATGAGAAACACACATTATCATTTCATACACTCAGAGCGGATGATAAAACCTATCGCAGTGATTTATACCTGACGAATTATGACAGCAGTGATATCAAATATTCAAACACCTACAGTTGGCTGACTTTGAAGTCATTCTATAACCCTGATCTTTTTTCCCGCACAATATTATTTACCGGCTTCAATAACGAGGATAGAAACGGCTCATATGCCAAGGACGAGTATGGTGATGTTGGTACATTTTTACTTACCGATAAAAGAAGCTTCAGTTTTGTGGGTATAAAGCAAGATTGGACGTGGAATATTTCAGAACGATTCATATTCAAATCTGGCTTTGATTTAAGACGGTTGAAAGCAGCTTATGACTACTTCTACTCGCTGGACGATATAAGGCCCAATACGCAAGGAAATCTTTTTAATTCGTTGATTGTGGTTGATGTAGAATCAAGCCCTACAAGTAATCAGGCAGGGACTTATATATCCGGCCGAATTCAGATCACGCCAACACTATTTATGGAGACCGGATTACGTTTCGATTATGCTTCTCACACGAATGATAAATTGTGGAGTCCCAGGGTAAGTATTGCATATGCCTTTTCCAAAAAAACCTTTTTACGTGCTGCATGGGGCTACTATTATCAAACCCAATTCATCAATAACCTTGATGTAAATCATAATGCATCTTCGTTTAATCCGGCAGAATTGTCAAAACACTATGTAGTGGGGTTGGAACACCTCTTTGCCAATCATATCAGCTTGCGACTTGAAGCTTATTTTAAAGATATGCCCAGGATCAATCCAATCTATCAAAATCTCAGGGACCCTATAGAAGTTTTTCCTGAAGCCCGAAATGATGTCATTAAGCTTAACATAAATAGTACCACATCCAGAGGCATTGAATTGTTTGCGAAATATGATATGAATAAGAAAATATCCTGGTGGTTTAGTTATGCAATTGCTAAAGGGGAGGATGATATTCAGAGCATTGAGTTTGATGGACTTTTTACTGCAAGGATCGGAAAAATTCCACGGAATACTAACCAGACACATACACTATACGCTGATTTCAATTATCGTCCGGCAAGCCCTTGGCATTTTAGCCTTTCATGGCAGTTGTATACCGGTTGGCATCGTACAAACTATCATTATAATACAACTGTCATGGCGGATGGACGATTAATCTTCTATCCTGTTCATGAGCTATATAATGCGACTGCATATCCGGCGTATCACCGCCTGGATATTCGTGTAAATCGGTATTTCCAATTGAAAAAAAGCAGGATCTCTGCATACCTGCATATCATTAATGTGTACAACCAGAAAAATTTGAGAAAATTTGACATCGGTGCCACTGATCAGAATGAGAACTTAATACCGGATGGGAACGGAGGCTACTTAACCCCCCGTGGCGACAAATATTGGTTTGGCACTACACCCGTATTAGGGTTTAGCTGGGAATTCTAAGCCCTCAAAATCCACTAAGGTGGGGCAAGCCCCGCCACTAATCCATGCCCTCACGCAACCATTTACTTCATAAAAGGGTGGGATCTCCGCTACACTTCGACATACCCTTTATTTTTTCACATATCTGACCTCCTAAAAATTCCCCAAATTGAATCTTATACGGCTGAATCATTTCTTCTTACATATTGGAATTTAACAGATATCATTCCTACAACTGTTAACTGGCTAATTTCTAACCCTAAACCAAGGCACTATATCAAATCCTAAAATGTTTTAATGTGTATCTT